>JANYAB010000223.1 GCA_025355225.1 Bacteroidota bacterium | reverse complement strand
CGTTAATGCTTTTTTGATGTGCGTGCGACTTATTGGTAGTTTGTGCGCTTATGTCCCAATCTTTGATGGATGAATATTTCTTGGTTGAAACAAACGTACTTTTCCTATCTTCGGTTATCCGAAGCATGATAGGATGCTCACCGTTGGGCAGTGTTTTATTCGTTCTTAAAACAAATTTAGTGGTAATTGCCATAATCTTGGGTACAACATAGGTACAACATTTAAGGCTAAATTAGATAAAAAAAGCTTATAAAACAAATGTACTAAAGCATGAAAAGTGCGTTTTTAGCTATTTTAAGCCGCTTTTGTATAAAATACAAATCTACAAATTTTGGCATGGGGTGCTGGAGGTAGTGCGTTCGAATCCCGCCATCCCGACTTTAGTTATTTCGCAGGTTGCTTTTGGTGTATAAGCAAAAACAGAAACTAATTCGAAACCTTTACAGTATTAACCACATAAGAAGGAAGTACCGCGGTACCAAGTACCACAGGAATGCTTGCACTGTTTAGCCGCACTATATTAACAGGCATTATTCTACTGGTGTCCATACGCACATTTATAGACCCATCGGCGTTTACAGGCACCGTAGCAAACTTAGCGGGTGAGGAAGCGCTTGCTTTTGGGATTACGCCCAATACAGACAAGGTAAGCAGAACAAGGCAGACAGCGATCACCGTCAGCACGCAGTTAAGGTACTTTTGACTTCTCATAATGTTAAGGTTTAATTTATATTACAAGGTAAGCTTTCTTATCTCGACTATCAATAGTATCGAATCCCCGCCATCCCGATTTTAGTTGTTTCGCAGGGTCCCGTTGGACACTCTGCGGGGACTAAACTGATTCGCCGGAGGCCCCTTATGGCACAAAAGCCGATGCCTTTGTATAGCAACTTCAAATTTAGCGTGTATGAGCAGTTCACTTCTTTCTGGGAGCGAGACCTGGGTTGAGACTTGTCTGTTCGTTGTATTATCACCAAATTTGCGGCCATGACGGAGCTGAACGAATATGAATGCGAACTGCTGGATGCGGTGCTGGAGGCCTTTGGCATCCCTGATAGCCTGACACGCCTGCAACTGCTGGAACTTTTTGGCCAGGATGAAGCGGCCGCTTTTGCGATGGTGCAGATACTGCTCCGGGAAGGGCTGATCGCCGAGGCGGGCAAACATGGTGATTTCGAGTTGCCCGAGAAGCTGGTCTTAAAGCCAAAGGGGGAAAAATTCCTGAAAGAGGGCGGCTTCACAAGGCGGCACAGGCTGGAACAGGAAAAACCTGGGGAGGTTGGCGGCACATTGGCCAAATTGCAGCAGCAAAACATGCGCCTGCAAAACCTGAAGCTGTCTGCAGAATCGGAACGGGGTGATCTTCAGAAAAGTATCAACAAATTGCGCAGCCTGCAATATATCAGGTGGGCGCTGATTCTGCTGGCTTTCATTGTTGGCTACTTCATTGGCCATGCTCATAAACACTAAGCGTTCAGGGCTGCACGACCAGGAAGGACAAGTGACCTTGCTTCGATGAGCCCCGCGACGACTAAAGACAACATGTCGCATGTATGAGGCGCTGGATGTCATGGATTCGAATCCCGCCATCGCGACTTTAGTTGTTTCGCGGGGTTTCGTTGGAGGCCCTGCGAGGACTAAAAAGTAAATGGTTGTTCACTATTCCTAAGTCGCGACAAGCAAAAAATGTTATACCCTAGCTTAATTTTTCGACGAGGTTTGGCGAAGCTGATTTAAGATATCCCGAAGGCGTTAGTCCGGTTTGTTTTTTAAATGCCTCGTTGAACGCCGATTTGCTTCTATAGCCAACATCAAAGGCAATACCTATGATAGAATAGTGCGCGTATTTTACATTGGTCACTCTGGCCTTAAATTCCGATATTCGGTAATCGTTCAGCAGCTCGCTGAAGGTTTTATTCAGCCGTTCGTTGATGATCTGCGAAACCACGTGCGGGTGCATGCCAAGCTTCTGAGCAACCGTACTGATCTTCAAGTCGGGATCGGTAAATATCTTTTCGATCCCGAATAGTTGCTGCATTTTAACGAAAACCGCCTCTTCCAGGTGACCGCTAACTTTTACCGAGCGGTATTTGGTGGCAAAATCAGGCGAAAGCAAATCCCCTTTGGCCATGGCCTGGAAGGCGATCAAGTAAACCATTACCGCCAACACCATGGAATAAATAAAATTTCCGGTGATGGTATACAATCCTGTAATGCCGATATAAATCACCATTCCTAAGAATGCGATGGCCACAAGCCCAAATGCCATACCAATGCTCTTTATCCAGGCCAGCCGCTCCTCAAGTGGTATCAAGTAGTTGCCACCCGGCTTGTTCAACATTTCGCGCCGGATAAGGTACATGTAGACTAGCAGGTGAATAAAATAAGAAACAAACCACAGCATCGCCGTAACGTTCATTTTTACTTTGCCCTCCATCAGGCTATCAACCGAGGCAATATACAGTTGCCTGGGTACGCTATTTAACTGTACACGGATCAATACCAAGGCGATAGTATACGGTAGCAGATGAAATAAAAACGAAGGTTTATATTTAAAATCCGGCTTAATTATCGACAGCGCATACAGATACAACACCGGGCCCAAAAGAAACACCATCCCCCTTGCAAAACCCGCCACGGAAGGAATTTTCCGATACAGATACGTGGACTCGACCAGGTTGCTTAAGTTAATACAAAGAATGACTGTGAGTAATACAATTAGTAATGACCTGGCTGCTTTATTATCAGTCGGCCGTATGGTAAACGTAGCAGTAAGAAAAACGCATTGCGACGCAAATGCGATCAACAAAACCGACCAAACATCAATGCTCATCAGCTATTTCAGGTTCCCAATTATAGGAATGTACCTTTTAAGAGTAAAAATACATTTTATTTGTGGTGATGGTCAATAAAATTCATTCGATATATATGAGAGCGATAATAATTTTCTTATCCACGATATTTTGTTCAACAACTTCCCTTGGTCAAACGTTTCACAATCTCGATTTCAGCCAAAAATGCGATACGTCCAAAACAGGGCTTTGTTATTGGAGACTGTCATGGGGTGAGATGGGTGCCTGCCGGGCTGCAAGTTATAGTAGCAATCCCTGCTTGCTTATTGAAGGTAAAACAACAATTTCAGTTGGTTTTGCGGAACAAACAGGGATCATAAAAAAATCCACAGGGTTACAGTTTATCGAACTATCAGCAAATATCCGCGCTGAAAACGTGGAAGGAAAAGGTGCCGACCTGAACATTGGGATTTATGATTCCGAGGGCAATTTCTTGACTAATAAGGATATGGGCGGATATGCGTCGCTCGGAAGAATAACAGGAAGCAGCGACTACAAAATCTATAAGCTAAAAGCTGTGATCCCAGCAGGTGCTGCCAGTGTTAAGATAGGCGCAATACTTTATGGCAAGGGTAAAGTGATGTATAGAGACTTTGGGGTGTCACTAAGCCCGGTAGCCCATCGTAAACCGAGTGCTCTTGCCATCAAATATGTCAGTGCAGCCTGCGATACCATCGTTAGGCATTCGCTGGTAAAAGATTCAATCAATGTCAAAGAGTTGAAAAAGCAGGCGTTGCTTATTGCCGGCCCCGCAAAAAATTACGAGGACTGTTACCCTGCTATTGAATACTTGCTCTTCTCACTAAGACAATATGGCGACGTGCACTCTTTTTTCATGAAAGCCAATGATGCTTTAAAATGGTCGAATGATACCACGCGGGTTGAACATATGGAATTTCCAAAAAGTAAATTGATTGGTGATTATGGCTACTTATGGATACCGAGATTTGATGGCGGGAACAAAAAAATGATAAGCGCCTTTGCAGATACTATCCAGGAAGCCATTAGAAAATTAGATACACAGGGCATAAAGGGCTGGATAGTGGATTTGCGTGACGATATGGGTGGAAATATGGAGCCTATGATAGCCGGGCTTGGCCCTTTGTTTAATGCCGATACGCTTGGTTACCTGGTCGATGTTTATGGCAGGAGGGATCCATGGACCTATAAAGATCACTTAAATGATGTTACGCACCCTGTAGTTCTCTCCAGGCAATTACCGATTGCTGTTCTTATTGGGCATAATGCCGGTAGTTCGGGCGAAATCGTCGTCATCTCCTTCATTGGCAACACCAAAACCCGTTCCTTTGGTCAGCCAACTTGGGGTTTAACTACCGGCAATGGTTCATTCGATTTAATTGACGGCGCCAGGCTGCAACTTGCCTCTACTGTAATGACGGACAGGAACGGAAAGTCTTATCATGGGCCCATAGAACCCGATGAGAAGATTGAAAATAAACTAAACCCCGACAACGTATTGGATAGGGCGGTAGAGTGGTTAAAAAATGAAAAATGACCTGTGCCGGGTTATGAAAGGAATCACGAGAACTGAACCTCAAAAATGCCTTATTTACAGCACCGGCATTTTTAACTGGAATTTGTCAATAAAACGTTGTAGATGGCATTGAATGCCTTGACACAGATTATTAGTTTTGTACCATTCGCTGCAAAAATCTATGTGATTAAAACGGTGAATAGTTTTAAGAAACGTCTATCATCTTGTTGATGTACAAGTATTGCGGAAAGTATTGGACGTGTCGGCATCCCCACAATAGTAGTTTTGCGGGATCCAGTTGCAGACCTGGTGAGGACTAAATCCTTTGCCTTAACATCCAGGTTGATGGCATCGAATCAAAGCACCTGCCACACTTGTATAAGCACCTCGTTGGGTTTACGGATGCCATTTGCGATAAAGATGTGCCGATTGAGCCAGTCGTATTTGGCAGAGGCGGTTTCAAATATTGGTGTGGTGCGAAAATAGTACTCCGCCCGTCCGGCGAATTCTCCGTCGGCTATTTTTTGCATGGCTTCCGGGGTGCCATGGCGTAAGCACCGGTTGACAACGGTGATCAACACGCCGTCATCGGTTTTGAGCACATAGCGGGCATCCATTTCGGCTACACCATCCGGGCGAACAAACTGCCAGTCGTAACCTCCGGGTAAAATTGTTCCTTTTATTCCGGGGCCTTCAAATTGCCCGCCTAAAATGGGAACTATCTTTTTAACACCTTTTGCAACCGCTCCCAACTCCAGCAACTTCCCGGGGGTGACATCTATCCTGATCTCGAACACAAATTGTAATCCGGGTTGCTCCATTTATTTCGCCTTTGCGTTTAATTCTTCTTTTTCAAAGCCGGCAATTTTTTTATACCGGGCTGCTATGCCTTCCAGTTCTTCCCGCGAAATTACATCATAAAGATCGGTAAAACCATCCGGTGCTCTTTCGGCAACGATCTCCATCACCTGCTCGGGGCCCATTTGCCGGTTTTGCAGAATAATGGCAGTTGTTTGGGGCAGCCGGATGTTTTGATATTCCTCCAATGCGGCGATTGCATCCGTGTTCTGCATTAGCGACGCAGTCAATATTTCTGCATCAAGTATCGCTTGCGAGGCGCCGTTAGAGCCGATGGGGTACATGGGGTGCGCGGCATCGCCTAATAAGGTTATCCGATCAAACGACCAGCGGGGTAATGGGTCGCGATCCGACATCGGAAATTCATAAATAGCGTCGGCCCCATTAATTATCTCAGGTGCATTCAACCAATCGAACTTCCACGATGAAAATTCGGAGAGCAACTTATGTTTGTCGGCAGTTCTGTTCCAATCGCGCAGGATATTACCATCCGGTCCCACCCGCAGATCGGCTATCCAGTTGATCAGCTGGTTTCCATTCTCATCCACCTCATCGGAAATGGGGTAAGCGATGAATTTTTTGTCGACACTGCCGGCCATGATCATCGACGAGCCTGAAAGAAATGGCTTGCCCATTGACATGCCCCGGTGTAAAATAATGCCCGAAAACTTAGGGATACCTTCATCAGGATAAAATTGCCTGCGCACTACCGAATGGATGCCATCTGCGCCAATCAATACATCGCCTTCAACATGGGCGATAATTTCATCGGTACCTTTTGTCGTAAATGTGGCAGCTACTTTTTCCTTAGTGCTTATACAGCTTTTTAAATGGTGGCCGGTATGCACATTGCCCCCGCCAATGGCTGCTTTTACAGCGCGCAACAATATCATCATTAAAGCACCTCTATGGACCGACAGCTGGGGCCATATATATCCTGCAAATTTGCCTCTGGGTTCTTGCCATATCAATTGGCCGAATTTATTGAAATAGCACAGCTCGCGGGTCTCTACGCCTATTTTTAGCAGCTCATCCAATAGTCCAAGGTTGGTAAGTACCCGGATAGCGTGGGGCAAAAAGTTGATGCCGACACCCAACGCTTTTATTTCGGTTGAGGACTCGTAAACATGCACCTCAAAGCCGGCTTTGTGCAAACTTAATGCGGTAGTTAAACCTCCTATACCGGCACCCACGATAATTATTTTCATATTTCTTTCCTAAACCGAATGTTGTTGTGCAGGAAACCTTGTCCCCGATTTTACAATAGCCGTCGGTAACGCGTACCGTTCGATCAACCGATTGGCCTTTGGTACCGATGCCCGTGTTTTACTTCAATTCTTCGAATATCCATTTCTTCGAACCTTGATTGTAAACAATTCTATAATACTTTGCCCGGTAGGCGGTAATTGCGAAATAATCGGTTTTCGAAGAATACAGCCTTAAAAATATAGAGTCCCTAACAGGGAGATCGAAAGTTCCGAGGCCAGGAACTATTAACTCATCCCATTTCACCTTATCGTATGATGTTGAAAAATATGTCGCATCAGTAGAGGTGTTGTTAATAAAACAATGTGTTTTCGAATAGGAAGAAGGTACACTTACAGGAGGAGCCGGTTTTGGTGCTTTTGGTGGTATTTGAGGAATACTTTGGCAATATGCCGAATGACCAATTATACTTGCTATAACTGATAAAATGCCTTTTTTCATGATTGATTGGAGTTATGTTCAGTTTTACCCAGAAGGTAACCGGCAATAGTGCCTAAGAGACCAAGAGCAGGTGAGATTTGGGTATCATAGCCAGCTGTGATCAAGAATAGGGTGCCGGTAATAATTAAAGTAACTATTATAAACTTTATAGCATTATTTGAGTCTATTTTATTTGTTTTGATCAGGTAAACCTCTAAAAATATCGTTATGATGCCAAAAGCAAGAACCAGCATCGATAGATTGGATTCTAAGGCTGTTATAAAATGATTTCCAGAGCCTTGATTATCTTCTTTGGGCGGAGGATTGACGTGTTGGGCATATAAGGAGAACTCTGAGAAAATCAGTATTACTATTAAGCAATATTTAATTAACTGATAAGTTTTCAAATGCTTCATAATAAAAAAATTTACAATGAACAGCTAATACATAAATTTATTGACTTACAAGATAATATGCAAATGAAATGATAACGTGTTTTTACGGTATTTTCCCGGATCCAAAAACTTTGCGATAAGGCTGGCATTGCACCCTTAGCACGATTGGTTCAATTATTGCACACAACTACTGTAGGCACCTTTTAGCCTTCCCAACAATATGAAGAAGAGAGTATTGGTAATTGAAGATGACCCTGTTATAGCTGAGATGATTTGCATGATACTCGAGGATGAAGGATTTAATGTAATCAGTTTGAGTGATACAAGCTGGGCCAGGGAGAAGTTGCATGGTAAAGAAGTTGACCTGGTTATGCTTGATTTAAAACTTAAAGGCGAAGGGGGCAAGTCCATTTGTAAATACATAAAACGAAAGAGTGACCTAAAAAATATACCGGTTATCCTTGTGTCGGGTAATGTTAATATTGAAAAGATTAAGGAAGAGTGTGGGGCTGATGACTTAATAAAGAAGCCGTTCGACGTCAACTTCTTGATCGACAAAGTGGTTGCTTACTCTCAGAGCCCGCTCAATACGATGGATTAACTTGGGGATCCCGTTGCGCGTTATAGTTTTATAACACCAAGGCTAAACAGGAGATCCCCTGCGACTATGGCTAAAATAAGTCCGATCACAACAAAAGAAACTCTATGGCCGAAGTTAAACGTCCAGCCCAGGCCAATTCGTTTTGAGACTATTAGCTTAGGGTCTTTAGGATTATAGTAAAATATCCCCCATTTCCATAATTCATAGTTGTCTTTGTCAAACTCGTTCATTATATAAATTTAAGGATTGCATATTGCTATTCCTAACGCTCGAATTTTGACTTGTGCGCCCAAAATAATAACTTAGTGTGTTGACTGCACATGTCAATGCTTTTTCAATTTAAACCACTAAACTTAATCATATGAAGCGTCGTTTATTTCTCCAGTTCCCGCTGGTAGCGTCTGCATTGATTGCAGAAGCTCAGGATCCAAACAATTACAGACCTGATAAAGGATTCAAAGTAGAGGCGGGAAAGGACCGTTACCAGGAAGAACTTCTTATTATGGGAGGGAAATTCGATTGTAAAGTATCCGCTAAAAACACAAACGGGGCTTTATGTATTTATGACACGGTGCGACAGGAAAAAGGCGGCCCGGCACTGCATCTTCACCATAATCAGGACGAATGGTTTTATATAATCAAAGGGGAGTTTATTGTCAAAGTCGGCAATGAGCTATTTAATTTAAAAGCAGGTGATTCCGCATTTGCTCCACGGAAAATCCCTCACGCTTTTGCAAAAATAAGTGAAGGAGAAGCGCAAATGCTGGTGCTCTTTCAGCCTGCGGGCACAATGGAGGATTTTTTTAAGGAAATGAACAAACTGGGTAGTAGCGTCCCTAAGGATTGGGAACATGTATTAAAAGAATTGTCGAGGACTCACGGAATGGAAATAGTAGGCCCACCCCTGAAATTTTAAGTTGATTGTAATGGATCAATTTATAAAAACAAACAACTAATCGCCAAAAGTGTTATCATTTTATACTATAACAAAAAAGCCCATGATCACTCCCGAAAACCAAATACCACCTGATGATTCTGAAAATTCAGATGCTGAAGATCAGCAAAGTCAGCAGGATATTCATTCAAATGGATTGGATGAAAGTTCTCTGCCACTTGATCAGGATACACCCAGCGTTGACCTGCTGCAGCAAGCATCAGATGCATCAGAGCCATCTTTTACTTTGAATGTGGATAAAGGCGTTGCACCTAAAGTAAACGACAAGAATAAAAAGAACTGAAACTGTTAACCGTCGACTGTTTTTATTTAGCCATGTATCAAGAAACTTCGCCTGCTTAAGGGAAAGCAGACATAAAACGGGGAATAATTTTGTGTGGCGTTTATTGTATCGATAGCTCCTTCTGAAGCGTTAATATCATTAATGCCTGATTTTTTTGTAATTTACAGGTTAAGTATAAGCGACTAACAGTGTACGCTTTAGGTTATAACTGCCATTAATGAAAAGAATTACTGATAAATATCATAGAATAAACAAAGATGATGATAAGCATCTGAACCCGCTTTTTGATATCAAGGAGGTTTCTAAAAGAACGTACCAGCTTGGCCTGGCTGCCCTGTTTACCGGTATTGGCCTCTCCATTTATAACTCCTGGTTGGGCCTTTACGTTTCCTCGTTTTTAGTGGCCTGTTTTTGCTTTGCCATCTTAATGGTCATTCTTTTAAAATATAACGACGCTATAAAAAACCTTACTATATTTATTATATCAATGGTGTGTGGCTTGTTAATTGCCGAAGCCCTTATAGAAGGAATGGCGTCGGAACAATACTTGTATTTCTTTCCCATTTTAGTGGCCGTACCCATAATTGTTGATCTGAAACTTACCCAATACAGGGAGTCTATTATCTACATTTCCATTATAGTCCTTTCGTTTGGCATTACTATTCTTATTGACAAGCATGTACATCCTTTAGAAGATTTCACGGCGATGCAGATCAATAAATTAGCGTCAATGAACAGGATCATTGCAATTTCTTCAACCATTGTATTTGCTGTTGCTTATATTTTCTTTGAGAAGAAATATATAACTGAACTAATGGACCAAAGCAGGCGGGTGATTGATTCGAGGACGCAATTCCTGGCTACCATGGGCCACGAACTGCGCACCCCCTTAAATGGAATTATAGGGGTAATTAATTTGTTAAAGCAGGAACATACCCCGGCTCAGCAAGCGGAGTATTTTCAAGTACTTAAGTATTGTTCGGACCATATGTTGCAGCAGGTAAATAATATACTCGATTTTAATAAGATAGAGGCAGATAAGCTGGAGATACACCCGGTTGAGTTAAATCTGAAGCAGCTTTTACTAAATGTCGGGACTCCCTTTATTGCCCTTTTCCAGGAGAAGGAACTTGAACTAAGAATTGATATCGATCCGCAGCTTGATGTTTTAGTAATGGCCGACGATGTCAGAATGATACAGGTCTTTAATAATCTTTTGTCAAATGCCTTAAAGTTTACTGAGAAGGGTTTTGTAAAATTGAAAGTGGTTTGCAAAAGTAAAAACCAACAATCTATAGAGGCAGCCTTTAGTATTGAAGACACAGGAATAGGAATTGCCGAAGATGATCAGAAGAAGATATTTGAAAGCTTCTGGCAGGTTTATGACGAGGACACCAAGAACTTTACCGGGACGGGATTAGGGCTTACTATTTGTGTGCGATTGTTAAAGTTAATGAATAGTAGTTTAACACTGGTTAGTGAAAAAGGAAAAGGAAGTAAATTCACTTTTGATTTGCAATTTGACTATGCCCCGGATCGGCGACAATTGTCGGACGATACTAAAACAGCGGATAATTTATCGGGGGTCCGGGTTTTCCTGGTAGAAGACAACCAGGTAAATATGATGGTGGCCAAAAAAATCCTAACAGGTTATAAAGCCACAGTAAACTCGGCCTATGATGGTAAAGAGGCGCTTGAAAAACTGGCCAAAGATGCAGAGTATGATATTATTTTAATGGACCTAGAAATGCCGGTGATGAATGGCTATACCGCCATTTTTGAAGTAAAAAAATCATACCCAGACATTCCCGTTATCGCATTTACCGCTTCACTGGTTGATAAAAAAATGTTATCAGACCTGATTGCCAGCGGTTTTGTTGATTGTATGTTAAAACCTTTTCAGCCACACCAACTTTTAGCAAGTGTTAAAAAGCATCTTATAAAGCCTTTGCTCCAGGCTGAATAATACAAAGCCCAGCTTTCTTTTATTATAACCTTATACCTGTTCTCCTATTTTTTTAATCCTGAAAACATTAAACACCAGGTAAATCAGAATTCCCCAAACAGAAATAGCGATAGAATATGTAATAAATAACAGCCAAATTGGCGCTTTATTTCGGGTAGCAAAAAGTGTTCTTTCATCAAATGTATTTGCCGGCACAAATTTAGATCCCCACGGTACGGTTTTTTCTATTGATAAATTTCCATACTGGTCATTGTCTTCTACTTTCGCGACAAGAACAATGTTTCCTTTTGAATCACCGAAAATACTATCTCTTTTAAAATCTGCGGAAGCTTGTCCGGTCGAATCGGTCGTAAATGTCGGTGTTTCATTTACCAGCAGGTCCCCTCCCATGCGCCTTATTGCTATTTTAAGCTCAACACCTTTTACCGGAAGCCAGGCTGTATCTTTCATTTCAAAGACGGTAACAGTAATTTTTCTTCCGCTGGCAGTATCGATTAATATTTTTGCTTTATTAACCGTTAAGTCTCCCTTTGCAGGTTCATATTTTTTGTTGCCATCAAAAGTGGCTAAAAAGGTATGTTTTAACAGGTTCCCCCATTGATTTTTTAACGATGCAGGAATTATGGCATTGGCTTCTCCTTTATTATTTGTCACCACTTTTCCTATCAATGTTCCGGTAGTGTCCTTATCCAAAAATAAATTCAGGCCGATACCACCCACAGTTTGAAACCTGCCATTGACCTTGGTTTTTACAACCACCTTCAAATAAGGTATCTTGTTGTTGTTAATAAAGTAATTAAGAGCAATGCTCACGTTGCCTTTTTCCGGAGCTTGCGAAAAACCATCGTAGCCTGACAGGAAAAAGATAATAGATAGTAATGCGATCAGTTTTTTATTTAACAGTTTCATGTTGTTGGTCTATGGTTTCTTGAATTGGAATGACAGGAAATATCCTGGTTAAAATAGTTATTACTAAACAAACCCCCGCCAATGAACCCGATGTAATAGCCCATTCTTCCCAGCTTGGAAAATAATGATGATAGCTTGCAGGAACATCATGCATAGGAAGGAATGGGTGCAGTAAGGTTGGGGTTACAATTAAATAGCGTTTAAACCATGCGCCAACTACCACCATAATTCCTATAATAAAAACCGGTAATGGCCTTCTGCCTTTTTTGAATATTAGAATAACAATCGGCAGGATCATGCCTACGAAAATTGCAAACCAAAATGCCACGGCGAAATCCCCGCTAAAAAGCCCTGTTAAATATGCGGCTTCCGATTTCTTCATTTTGAATGCGGGGGTCAAAAACTCATTCACGTTAAAATAAAGATAAACTAAGGCCAGGAGTACAAGTATTCTTCCCATCTTTTCGAAATGATTTTCAGTAATGTATTTTTCGAGATGGTAGGCCTTCCTGAAAACGTACATCGCCACCACAACAGCGCCAGCACCCACCAAAAAAGCACCTGCTATAAAGTATGCGCCAAAGTTGGTGCTATCCCAGCCAGGGCGATAGGTTGTAGCAAACAACCACGAAGTAACGGTGTGAATTGAAAATGCTACCGGAACAATAGTAATACACAATATATTAATCGCTTTCTCGCTCAACTTAAATTGTTCGGGAGTACCTTTCCAGAACGAGCCGATAAAGCCATAAAACTTATATAACCTTTTCCCTGTGTTTTCTTTGAACCGGAGTAATATTTTAATATCCGGCAGCAGGGGATAATACAAGAGCAGGATACTGATAAAGAAATAAGTAGTAATTACAATTACATCCCAAATAATTGGGGATTGAACACGGCCATATAAAATTAAAAAGTAGAACCTTTCCGGGCTACCCATGTCAACAATAATGATGATGGAAGCAAAAATGATGGCTGCTACTGCTATGATCTCGGCAATTCTGGTAAGCGGCGTGCGCCATTTAACGCCGGCTAACCTGAACACTGCCGTTATTAATGATCCGACTAAACTTATGGCAACAAAAAACACAAAATTTGAAATATAGATCCCCCAGGAAGCATAATCTCTCATCGAAGTAACCACTAAGCCGTATCGTAACTGACGATAATAAGCAAACAAGCCAACCAAACAAATGGCGATTAAAAAGCCTGTCCATATTTTACCCCATTTACCAAACCTTTGCGGAAGCAGATCGCTTATAATTTTCTCGCTTGCTATTGAATTTGAATTTTCCACCGTTATTTTTTTAAGGTTATTTGTTTTGTATCTTATCGTTTTCGACTCCTGACTCGTAAGGGAAATTCCTGCTGACAGGCGGCAGGTAATAAACACTTGGTTTGGTACCCAAATCTTCTAACAGCCTGTACCCTGCTTTGTCTTTTATTAAGTCACTGAAACGGAAAGTTTCTGCACCATTGGTAACCGTATCCTCGTTCATATCTCCGAACGCGAAAACGCCGTTTGGACAAGCTGAAACGCAGTGTGGTAATTCGCCCATCCTCGTCATATCTGCGCAAAAATCGCACTTCCCTACTGTTCCCTTTTTTTGTGGGATGCTGGTCTCGCATGAATATGGCTTACTTGCAATTTCGGCGGTTAGCTCAGGCTCAGACCAATTGAACACCCTGGTAGAATATGGGCAAGCGGCCATACAAAAACGGCAGCCGATGCAACGATCACTATCAATTAAAACAATTCCATCCTGTCTTTTAAATGTCGCGTCTACCGGGCAAACTTTAACGCACGGAGGATCATCGCAATGCATACAGGTCGTCGGCTCCCAATAGGGGGCGGTGTCTTCAGACTCTTGCATCGAATCTACTTTGATCCAGTTCTCCCCAGGGTTCAAATCGTGAGCGTGATTACAGGCCGATTGACATTTCTTTAAGTTTTTACACCGGGAAAGATCAATAACCATAACAAACTTTTTGCCTGGAATTCCAATTCTTGCCTCGGTATTTGAAACTGGCGGCAAATGTGGAACTGGTTTAAGGAATGCTTCGTCAACTTCAATTACTTCCCCGTCGACAGACAACAGTTTTATTTTTTTTCCGCTGGCTTTTACTTGTTCGTCTGCACCGGCTTCAAAAGGACTTTTTTTTGGGCTACATCCAACGGCTACAGTTGCTGCCGCTATGCCGGCTAAAAGGAAATCTCTTCTTGAATTATTTTCTTGTGTCATTGCTACTATTTTGTTAGAGGCGTTTTTTATTTTTTAACCCACTGCTGCAACTCGGTATTCGTTATTTTTTTGGTGCCCGAGGTAATCAGCGCCTCATTAATTTCTACAAGCTGCCCATCTTCTGTTAGCATTTTAACCGTCCTGGTTTTGCCTTCGGCTTTAAGGGAAATCGCATTTTTTTTACCAAAAAAAGGTAAGCCTGTTGCAGCTCCGACAGCAGCAAAAGCGGATAGGATACCAACTCCCCAAACAAATTTTCTCCGTGATGGTAAATTTGGCTGGGTTGTTTTTTCATTGCTATTCATAAATCTTAATGTTTAGTTGGATTGTTTACAAAACTATATCAGCATGGGAGGTTAAACAATGATGTAAAACAGACAAATAGGTGACGGGAATCACATACAATTTGAATGGTATTACAGCGGAGAGCACATAATGCATTTGAAATGAAAAAGGCCTGAACTACTATGCCAGGCCTTATTTTCTTTCATCCTGGCTATACTATTTTTTTAATGTACGGATGAAATTTACGACATTCCAGATATCTTCCTGGTCAGGAATTTTCTTTTTGAAACTTGGCATATCATCACGCCCCTCTGATATTTTATAAAACATGGCGCCATCAGATTGAGATTGAATACTGGATTTAGAGATATCCTCTGGTTGCGTTTTTAATTGAGCGGCTTTACTACCGTCCCCCAAACCAGTTTTGCCATGGCAGGATGCACAATGCAAATTCCACAAGGCTTTACCATCAGCGATAGACTGTTTACTTGATTTTACAGGGTTAGCTGTTTTTGCATTTTTTTCTGGTACGGGCCACGGTTTTGTTTGCGGCTCGAGGGTAAATGCTACACTCATAACACCTACAGCTAATACGGAAGTGGCTAATATTAATTTACTTTTCATATAATTTTTTTTATTTTAAAATTAAGAACATTTTTGATCGCTGTTTAATATAAAGCACAGTTTGTCATAATTGTTTCATATTATTAATTCCACAAACGTGTAATATTAAAGCCTATAAGGAATTTACCGCCTTTAATTTTTGTACCATCGGCCTGGGTATAATCAAAAGGGGCGTTTGTGTTAAAGAAACTATTTTTTGCGGGGTTTAGCAGGGAGTAGTTACCCATAAACAACTGGAAGGTATGACCGCTTGTGCTAAACTCAAACCCGAAAGATAAATTAGGATTGGGATTATTAGTAGCATGCTTTGTTATCGGCTGATCGTAGTTGATTAGTACCGCAGTTGTTTCACCTATTTTATATCTTCCGGAAATGGCAACGGCAAAATTGTCGTGTTTCATCTCTTCAAATATTGTTGTCCCGGTGCTATCATGTTTTGTATAAAACCCATTTACAGCATTCTGATGCGAAATGCTCGGTGCTACCTGTAAAGACAGTTTTTCACCAAACTTCCTGGCAACAATAAGTTGGTTGAAAGAATAGATACGATCTGATGAGTGAGTAAAAAGACTATGAGTCGGATCGCTTCTTGAGTCGAAGGACAAATCTCCGTAATAGGTAATACTAACGGGGTATTTCCCTTTAGTTTGTTTAATGATAGCGTATTTGGCGCTTCCATCCCAAAGCTCATCATATTTGTCAATACCGATACCTAAGTAAAGATTATTGATAGGTGCATAGTCAACGCCGATCCGTATATTAGAGGAGGCAAATAACCCCCAAAAATCACTATAGCCATTGTTAACTGTGCCAAACCTGTGGTTAATATCCATTTCGAACGTACCTTTTACAGGCACCATTACAGTTTGGTTGTCAATTATCCAAACACTTTGAAAAGTGTTTTTTACCGGTTTGGCCCTGGCAGGGATAATTGATTCTTTTGCTACAGCCGCAGTGTCCTGGGCATAGAGGGTTGTCTGGAGTAATAAAAGACAACTGACCAGGCATACGCTTACTGTAAACAAGCGGCTTGCGAAATTTATTTTTAGTTTCACGTTATTCGATTTTAAGGTCAATTAATTATTAAGGGCGCCGGTTCTGATCCAGTCATAAATTTCCTGTCTGTCAGTAGCGTCGGGAATGTTTACTTCCATATTTCCATTTATCATTTGATAAAGTATACTTTGATTGGGAATAAGGGTATCCACGAATCCGCCGTTTACAAGACTATTGTAGGATACAGCCAATTCCAGATCAGGACCCTGCGCTCCCGCAACATGGCATCCAGACTTAGCGCACTTGGTGTTCAGCATGGGGGCTATATCAGTTTTAAAACTATACTGTTTAGGAGGTGCATTCGGGTCGGCCCCGGCTTTCGGCAGGATAACATCCTTATAACACCCAGTAAAAGCGATCGCCATTACAAAAAGGAATCCTGCAAATATTATTATCGATTTCATTTTAATTCGTTTTTGATTATTTATTGTTAAAGTTTGCACTAACTACAATATTTATTTTGTCGGCTGTTTCTGTGTTCAAATGGGTTACGAGCTCTTCATATACATCATCTTTTCTCTCTGCTTTAACTA
>JANYAB010000201.1 GCA_025355225.1 Bacteroidota bacterium | reverse complement strand
ATTTCGACCTTAAGCGCGCGCAAAAAGTACTGGACAAGGATCACTTTGGATTGGATAAGGTAAAACAGCGTATTATTGAATACCTGGCTGTGCTTAAGCTAAAACACAACATGAAAGCACCCATCCTGTGCCTGGTTGGGCCGCCCGGAGTAGGTAAAACTTCATTAGGCAAATCCATTGCTAAAGCGTTAGGTCGCCGGTACGTACGAATGGCTTTGGGTGGCATTCGTGACGAGGCTGAAATAAGGGGGCACCGTAAAACCTACATAGGCGCTATGCCTGGCCGGATTGTTCAGGCGATTAAAAAAGCAGGGGCAGCTAACCCTGTATTTATTTTGGATGAAATAGACAAGGTTGGCAATGATTTCAGAGGCGACCCATCGTCTGCATTGCTTGAAGTGCTTGACCCCGAACAAAACAGTACTTTTTACGACCATTATATTGAAGTTGACTTCGACCTTTCACATGTAATGTTTATCGCTACGGCTAACTCTTTAAGCAGCATTCAGCCTGCCTTATTAGACCGTATGGAAATTATTGATGTTAATGGCTATACCATTGAAGAAAAAATTGAAATAGCAAAACAGCATTTAGTACCCAAGCAACGCGAGGCCCACGGCTTAAAAACAAAGGACATTACGTTAAAAAATGATGTCCTTGAAAAATTAATCGAAGATTATACCCGCGAGTCAGGAGTACGTGCGCTCGAGAAAAAGATAGGTTCTGTTGTGCGTGGCGTGGCTAAAAATATCGCTATGGACGAGCCTCATTCAATTAACGTCAATAAAAAAGACATTGAAAGGATACTTGGCGCGCCAATTTATGATAAAGACTTGTATGAAGGAAACGAAGTAGCTGGTGTAGTAACAGGCCTGGCCTGGACTTCCGTTGGCGGCGATATATTATTTATTGAAGCAAGTTTAAGTCCTGGTAAAGGGCGGTTGACTTTAACGGGTAATCTGGGCGATGTGATGAAAGAATCGACAACTATTGCCCTGGCTTACTTACGGGCACATGCCAAAGATTTTGATATAAATCCAAAACTTTTTGATCAAATGGATATCCACGTGCACGTTCCGGCAGGCGCCACACCGAAAGACGGACCTTCAGCGGGTATTACCATGCTTACCGCGCTAACATCTGCTTTTACCCAGCGTAAGGTAAAACCTCATTTAGCTATGACCGGCGAAATCACCCTAAGAGGACGTGTTTTACCGGTAGGTGGTATAAAGGAAAAAATATTGGCCGCTAAACGTGCTAATATTAAGGAGATCATCCTTTGCAAATCGAACCAAAAAGACATACTCGAAATCAAGGAAGATTATATTAAAGACCTCAAGTTTCATTATATAACTGATATGAACGAAGTGATCAACCTGGCACTTTTGGATCAAAAGGTTAATAACCCTGTAGATCTTACCGTTAAAGAAGATCTAAAGCCTGTTATGAACTGATCCCATAACTCCTTTCTAACCTGATAATTAAGAATATCCCTGTATAAAACAGGGATATTCTTGTTTATATTCAGCTAACCGACTGAAACCTTTTGATTCACAGTAACGTATTATGCGCTAACTAAACTAAATAGTCATAATATTTAATGTATAAAAAAATTATAATGAATCATCTTTTTAATTTTAAAGCCGGTGTTATCTTATTCTTATTCCTGGTATGCCAATTTGGCCTTAAAGTACACGCTGAAGCCAATACGGGCACTAATCTGACCGGAAGGTTGGATACCACGCTTAAGAAAAAAGCTGATACTACAATAGTTATGAAGTCGGATACTACGCTTATTGTAAAGGCAGGCACCACACTGCTTAAAAGAGCGGATACCACTATGATGATAAACGCGAGTAGTGCGGCTGCGGTGAAGGTGGATGCTCCCCATGTAATAAAGGCGGCTACCGATCCCGCGGTGAAAGCAGATGCTGATCCTGCGGTGAAAACGGATGCTGGAGTTGCAACACAGCCGATTCCCACCGGTACTGCAACTACAGATGCTGCCAAAGTTAAAAATTCGAATACTTTTATAGCTCCGCCAACAGATGGTTTAATACAGGTTAGAAATACTGCTTCCGCTCCGCCTGCAAACGGTCAAATAGAGGTTAGAACTACGGACCCATCTTCAACCGGACAGGGAAATGCAGGCAAAGTCAACAATACTGATGCAACAACCACTGCAAAGATGGATACTACAGCAACCAAGAATGCAGATCCTTCTGCGGGAGCAAAAGCAGACGCAACATCGGCCAAGCCGGGCAATACCACTGACGATAATGCAACGGGAAAGAAAACCGATGCTGACGCCGGTATAAAAACAGATGCGACTGCTAATTCAAAGGCTGATTCTGCCCTTACAAAAAAGGCAGATACTTCCCTGGTTAAAAAGGCAGATACTTCCCTGGTTAAAAAAGCGGATACAGCCCTTGTCAAGAAATCAGATACTACGGCAATGGCCAAAGACACTTCGACCGTAATACAGGAGATAAAGGCTCAAAGCATATTTTTAGAGGTAGGCGGCCCGGGTCTGGCAATATCCGGAAATTATGATACCCGTTTTGCCAAAGCGCGCAATGGCTGGGGATACAGGATTGGAGCGGGATATTTTGGCTCCGGAGGTAATACAGTATTCACTATTCCGTTCCAAATCAATTATCTTTATGGTGAAAGCAGTCACCTTATAGAACTTGGAGCGGGTACTACGTTTCTAAATTCCACGGGCGATAATAAAGGAAGTTATTGGGAATTCGACAAAATAACCGGCTTCATTGCTACTGCCACTATCGGTTATCGTTACCAGCCGCCGGCTAGTGGTTTAACCCTCAGGATAGCCTTTGTGCCAATTTTATATGACCAAGGCATCATGCCGATAGGCGGAATAAGCGTTGGATACACTTTTAAATAAAAAATAAAATTTAGTTTTACAAAAGCCCCATTAACACCGGGGCTTTTTTTATTTTAGGCCTTGTTTCCTTAATTGTCACTAAATGAATTATAAAATACTTTGTTTCCTGCTATGCCTTACCTGTTGCTACAGAGTAACTGCCCAAACGCACGCTAACGAGATCGGCGCCGAAAGTGATAATGACTCCTACCTTTTTCAAGGCTCAGACCGATATTATACCGACGGGATATTTATTTACTATCGGCATGCTTTGAACGTTGGGGTCAACAGTAGCTTACAAAACAAAGTATTGGGATTTGAAGCGGGACAAAAGATATTTAACCCCCAGAGCGGCAGTATATTTTACAATGGCGCAGATGACCCAAGATTTATTGACCGTCCCTTTGCGGCTTATTTATATGTAGGTTCAACCTTGAATCTTTTGTATAAAAACGAAAGTAATTTAAAAATAGGCGCCCAAATAGGTGTTGTTGGGCCTGATGCCTATGGCAAACAAATTCAAACTTTTGTACATGATAATTTTAGCTTTTATCATCCGAGTGGCTGGGAATACCAGGTAGACAACAACTTCGAACTCAATCTTTCTGCAGAATACAACCGGTTACTTACCCGTGGTTCATGGATTGACGTTTCGTTAGCAAGCTATGCCAACCTGGGTAATGGTTTTACCGGGGCAGGTATCGGACCGTTGTTCCGCCTGGGCGATTTCAACCAGTTATTTAACTCTGTCAGTACACAAAGCACAGCCACTGCATCCGGCCGGACCACTCCACTACACGACCACGAATTGTTTTTCTATTACAAACCACAAATTAACTTTGTGGCTTATGATGCTACTGTACAGGGCAGCCTCTTTGGAACACGCAACCCCAACAGCATGGAAATAACATTAGACCCCGAAAGGTTTGTTTTGAGTAATCAACTGGGTGTCGGTTATTCGGGTAAACGCTTTGTTTTAGATGTGGCCGCAATTTTCCATACAAAGGACGTTAAACAAATGACACAGTCGCACCAATGGGCAACTGTTACACTGTTATACCGCTTTGATTAATCGTCAAAATTTCTTCTCCTGTTTTCTTTTTTAGCTGCCTGAATTTTCTTTTTCACCAGTCGGGCAGCTATCATCGCTTTGGTGGGTTTGGTCGCCTTGCGGGTTTTAGGTTGATGCAGCGCCTTGGTTAAAATCAAATGTAGTTTTTCAAGCGCTTTCTCTTTATTCAGATACTGGCTTCGCTCCTCCTCGCACACCACCTGCAAATTGCCATCCTTGTTTAACCTCGACTGCAATTTCGTCCATAGCAATCGTTTTTCCTCCTCGGTAAAAACCTCTGAGCGATCAAAATTGAATAATAATTCAACCTTACTGGAGACCTTATTTACATTTTGGCCGCCTTTGCCTCCGCTTCGTGATGTCTTGTAGGTAATTTCTTTTTGCAGGTCTTCCACAGTAAAGTTCATCGCCAAATTTAAGAATTAGTTATTGGTTGATTGAGTTGATTAGGTTTATTAAGTTGGATCAGGTTAAAACCTGATCAACCACTAACTTAATCAACCTGATCAACCACTAACTTAATCAACCATTCACCAATTTTTCGTACCTTAGTTTCCCGATGACCAATAACATTGTAATAGCCATTGACGGTTATTCTTCATGCGGTAAAAGCACATTAGCCAAGGCATTAGCCCGAAAACTTCATTTCATTTACGTGGACAGTGGCGCAATGTACAGAGCTGTAACTCTTTATTTTCTGCGAAACAATATCGACCTGCACGATCCCTCGCAAGTTGCCGGGGCTTTAAAAAACATACATCTTAATTTCCATTCGCGCGATTATCAAACACATATTACACTGAATGATGAAGAGGTTTCTGACGAGATACGTCAAATGCCTGTTTCCGACAATGTAAGCGCGGTGGCAGCCTTACGGGAGGTTCGCCATGAAATGGTAAAACAACAGCAGCGCATGGGCCGGTCGAAAAACATTGTAATGGATGGGCGGGATATTGGCACTACTGTATTCCCCGATGCAACACTTAAAATATTTATGACTGCCGATCCAAAAGTTCGCGCCGAAAGAAGGTATAAGGAACTCCATGAAAAAAATCCGGACATAACACTGGAGGAGGTTTTTGAGAATATCGCTCACCGCGATTACCAGGACACTACACGCGAAGAAAGCCCGTTGAGGAGAGCTCCCGATGCTATTATATTGGATAATACTAATCTGAACCCGGATGAGCAGTTGCAATTTGCTTTAAATTGTCTGAACCGGGATTAACCTGATTTAAATGATTTCGCAGTTGACTATCAATTTATACGAATTTCTCCGCTTTAACCCCAAACCTGTTTAAAAAATCAACGCCTTCGTCGCTGGGTAAGCCTTTATATTCAGCATATGATCCAAGGAAAAAAACCTGTTTTATACCTGCCGAAAATATCAGCCGCGCACAGGGCAAGCATGGCGACAACGTGGTGTACAAGGTTGCCCCCTCAAGGTTCGACCCATTTTTTACGGCGTACAATATGGCATTTTCTTCGGCGTGCAAGGCCAGCGAACAACTTCCCCGCGCATCCCGCGGACAGCCGGTTTCTGGCCACTCTTCATCGCAGTTGTGGGTGCCAGCGGGCGGCCCGTTGTATCCAATAGATACAATCCGTGTGTCTTTGGCTAAAACCGCACCGACCTGCGCCTTAACGCAGTGTGAGCGCTTGGACAGGTCGGTTGCCAGGTTCATAAAAATATGATCGAAACTTAGTTTGGTCATTTGTTAAGTAGTCATTGGCCATTAGCCATAGGTCAGTTTTACATAATCAGGTAACTAACTAATGACTACTGACAAATGACAGAATAAAATCAATGTCCTCCGGAAGCTTCCATGTTATCAACATCAATACCTTGTTTCTTTAATTCGAAACCTGCTTTCCATGCAAAGAATGCCAGGTAAGCAAAGCCAATTACAGGAACAACATAAGACAAGTGAATGCCACTTGTATCAGCTAATATTCCTTGTACTGGTGGAATAATTGAACCTCCCAGGATCATCATAATTAAGAAGGCTGCACCCTGGCTGGTGTATTTGCCCAAACCGGCTATAGCTAAAGCAAAAATTGAAGGCCACATAATTGAGCAGCACAAACCACCGCTAATGAATGCAAATAGCCCGACACGGCCTGTAGTTAGTAAACCAACTACCATTGCCAATACGCCTAACATTCCAAATATAGTTAACGTGCGAACTGGTTTTTGCTGACCAACATAAAAGCCAACGATCAGCACGGCAACGCATATTACATAGATATATAAATTGCTAACATCTTTACCGCTCATGTAGTTTACCAACAAGACAATGCCGAATGCAAATAAAGGAACAACGATGGTAAGCAAATTTTTGATCGCTTTCGATACATTAAAAACGGCAATTGCACCTGTCCACCGGCCTATCATTAAGCTCCCCCAGTATAAGGAAATATAAGGAGCAATTTCCCCGGCGCTATACCCTCCAAACTCAGGTGTTTTCAGCAATGCTCCCATGTTACTTTGAATAGTTACCTCAACACCTACATAAGTAAATATGGCTATCATGCCATAAATTAATTGTGGGTAGTGCATCGCTCCCCATCCTTCGTTGCTTTTACTGGAGGCTGATAATGATACGATTAATGTTACAAGGATTATAGCTAACGAAGCATAAACGTAATAAGATTTAGCCACATGAGTAAAGTCACTTAAGGGCCCTGCGGCTAACACCAGGCAAAAGGCAATAAATATGACAAACAAAGGCAAGTTCGTTTTATGACTCGCCTCAATCTTTTCATCACTGGTAACCTTAGGCAAATTTGATACCCAGAAAAATATAGCTACAGCGATGTATAAACCAGCTAAAATAAAATACAGGTTGTTAACAGACGTTATTTTAACATCAGCGGCAGGAATCAATTTGCTTGCGCTGCCAAACAATACAATACTTACAATAACCGGTCCCAATAAAGTACCAAAGTTATTTACACCTCCTGCAAGATTTAATCTATTTGCTCCGGTTTCAGGAGTTCCAAGCGCGATTACAAATGGATTGGCGGCAGTTTGCTGCAATGAAAATCCTAATGCTATTACAAAAAAGGCTCCTAAAATCAACCCAAATGAGCCTGAATTTACCGCTGGGACCATTAATAGCGCACCTATTGCTGACAAAACCAAACCATAAATAATACCGTTTTTATAACCTAATTTATTCAGGATATCAACCTTTGTTATCTGCGAGGCAAAATACAACCCAAGTGACCCTATAAAATATCCTCCGTAAAACGTAAAATCTATCAATTGGGACTCGAACTGGGTTAAGCTGAAGTGTGCTTTGCAAAAGGGTATAAAAATTCCATTGGATGCGGCTAAAAAGCCCCAGAAGAAAAATACGGTGATGATAGTGTACAACGCCGTGCCATAACTTTTTGAGTTGTTTTGTTCCATTTCTAATTTAGGTTACACTGAAGGGGTTTATAAAACACTAACATAAATTATTTTTTTATAATTACAGGTATTTTTTAAATTAATAAATCACAATTTTGAGTTTGGTAGGTTTACAGATAAAATTGCATATTCGCATAATTCAAATTAAACCTAAGCCTACAATTTAATGATAGAAGCTATTATATCGGGAATTGGGATTGGATTAGTACTCTCGTTTTTAACCGGCCCGGTTTTTTTTGCGTTAATTAAAACCAGCATTGAAAAGGGTTTTCATGCCGGTGTGGCCATGGCTTTGGGTGTGGTTTCGTGCGATGTGGTATTTGTGGGTTCCATATTATTCGGATCGCAGTATTTTGACATTTCGGCTCACGACAAAACCGTAGCGGGGACAATCGGAAGTATTATACTATTTACTATCGGCGTTTATTATATTTTCAAAAAAGCGGCCATAAATTATAATAATGAGGTGCCCACGGGGCTCAATCGTGCCGGCTACGTTTTAAAGGGCTTCCTGATGTGCGTATTTAATCCAACAATCCTTTTCCATTGGATCACGGTGATTGGAACAGCAAGCACAATTTACCACCAGGGCGTTCCAAACCGGTCGCTTAAGTTAGCCATTATGTTTTTGACCATCCTTGTCGTGCAGTTCGGGCTCGACACCACCAAAGCTTTTTATGCAAATAAACTACGCGATCGCATATCTGTAAAACTTGTTCACCGTCTTAACGAGGTAGCAGGCATTGCCCTCATTATTGCATCGCTGATCCTGTTGGACAAACTGGTCACGCATTTTATTTTTTCACCGCCAGGCGCGTAGTGTTAAGTTCTGAGCCTTAAGTCATGAGTTTTGAGTTAGGGTAATTTAATTGATTATATTTAATCAATATTAAATCCTGTCATGAAAAGTATATTCAACGCAAAAGATAATGCTGAATTTATTCAGCGGATAGACAAGCTATCGCCAGCTTCGCAGGCCTTATGGGGTAAAATGAATGTATCTCAAATGTTGACTCATTGCCAGGCACCGATTAAAATTGCAGTTAATGAGTTAGAGCTTAAGCGTAGCCTGATGGGCATATTGTTCGGTCGTATTGCCAGGAAACAATTGACAGGCAGTCAACCTTTCAAACGAAACCTACCAACTTTTAAAGAGGCGAAAATTACCGGCGAAAGAGATTTTAATACCGAAAAACGGGCTTTAACAGAATTGATAAATAGATTTGTTGCAGGACCCGGCATCGTTACAAAAAAACCACACCCTTTTTTTGGCCCATTAACTATTGATGAATGGGATATCCTACAGGTTAAACACCTGGATCATCATTTAAGACAATTTGGTGTTTAACACGGATAAGGAAAGAAGAAAGGATTATTATCGTTAATATCGAACACTGAATTTTGAATATCGAACGTCGAAGTTTTACTCATTATTCATCATTCAAAATTCAGTGTTCGATATTCAATACCCAAATGAAATCTCTCTTCTGGCGGTTAAGAAGCCCGACTTACAAATACCCTCTTTGATTCTTCCCTTCCATCCAGTTTACAAAAGCGCGATTAACTACTTTGTTACCACCGGGAGTGGGGAAATTACCCGAAAAATACCAGTCGCCCGTATGGTCCGGGCATGCCTTGTGCAGATTTTCGAGTGTTTGATAGATAACGGTTACGTCGCACTTTATATCCTTTGGTGTAATGATTTGGGCTATGCGGTCGGATATTTGCTGATCGGTAAATTGTTCGTAAATAGCCTTTACGTAGTTTTCTACATCTTCCTTTGGCAATTCAGAGCTATCCATACATTTTTTATAAACATCCAGGATGATATCCTCCCGCTTCATTTCATTTAACAGGCTTATTGCTGCTTCGAAGGCCACAAATTCGCCCATCCGCGACATATCGATACCATAACAATCCGGGAAACGTATCTGTGGGGCAGATGAAACAACTACTATCCTTTTCGGTCCCAGACGATCCAATATTTTCAATATGCTTTCTTTCAGCGTTGTACCGCGCACTATGGAGTCATCCAATACCACCAGGGTATCGGCGTCTTTATTGATGAGCCCGTAAGTAGTATCATAAACGTGGGCCACCATTTCGCTGCGGTCGGCATCCTGCGTAATAAACGTACGAAGCTTAACATCCTTTATTGCGATTTTTTCAACTCTCGGCGCCAGCGACAATACTTCTGCTAATTCCTCATCGCTTATTTTATCGTCCCTGTTCAGCAGTTTATCACACTGATACTTTTTAATATACTTGTGAATACCCTCCACCATGCCATAAAAGGCTACTTCGGCGGTGTTAGGGATATACAAAAAGACTGTATTCTTTATCTCATTATCCACAGCTTCCAATATCTGTGGGCAAAGCAACCTGCCTAATTGCTTGCGTTCGCGATAAATGTCCGCATCGCTTCCCCGCGAAAAATAAATACGTTCAAAGGAACATGATTTTTTCTCCAGCGGTTCGCTGAACATTTCTTCGGTGATCTTGCCGCTCTTTTTTACAATCAAAGCATGCCCGGGCCTGATCTCTTTAATATCTTCGATTGGAATATTAAACGCCGTTTGAATAGCCGGCCGTTCTGATGCCGCAACCACTATTTCGTCGTTATAATAATAAAATGCAGGTCTTATACCAACAGGATCGCGCATCACGAATGCATCGCCATGCCCAATGATGCCGGCAATAGTATATCCGCCATCCCAGCTTTTGGCCGATTTACGTAATATTTTCGCCACATCCATATCATTGGCAATCAGCTTGCTGATCTCCATGTTGTTGTCAAGTCCTTCCCTTTTATACTGGTCAAAAAGGCCTTGGTTCTCGGTATCCAGGAAGTGGCCTATCTTTTCGAGAACAGTGATGGTATCGGCCTTTTCCTTGGGGTGCTGGCCAAGATCATATAGTTGCTGCAACAGTTCGTCAACATTGGTCATGTTGAAGTTACCGGCAATAACCAGGTTACGCGTTTGCCAGTTATTCTGCCTCAAAAAGGGATGACAATTCTCGATGCTGTTCTTACCATGGGTCCCATAACGAAGATGGCCCAATAAAACTTCGCCGGTAAAGCTCACGTTTTGCTTGAGCCATTCGGCATCGGCCATTTTTTCGGGCTGTTCCTTTTGTATGTCGGCAAACTTTTTCTGAATGTACTCAAATATGTCTGCAACGGCGTTTGAAGCCATTGAACGGTGCCTGCTAATGTAGCGTTTGCCGGGCTCGATATCCAGTTTAATGGTAGCAACCCCCGCGCCATCCTGGCCCCGGTTATGTTGTTTTTCCATTAAAAGATAAAGCTTGTTTATGCCATACAGCGCAGTGCCATATTTTTTTTGATAAAAAGAAAGTGGCTTTAAAAGACGGATAAATGCCACACCGCATTCATGTTTAATCTGATCACTCATGCTCTGTAATGAGGACGCAAAAGTACAATTTTAATGTTGGAACTTTAAATTTACATTGTCATTAAACTGCATTAATATTCACATTTAATTGCCACATAATTGGTGAGAGCGGATTTAGTTAATAGTCCCTTTTTGTAAAGACACAACTCTTGGTGAGTTTGACCTCTGGCTGGAGAAAATGAGAAACCAATCCTTTATTTAAGCTTTTTTAAGTCGTAGCAAACATTTTACAATGCTTCGTTATCGTACTCATTATTTTATACAAACAGCTTCTATCTCCCAAAAATCTTTATCCTTTTCATTTTTCTTTTTTGGATGTTTCATCTTCTGGGTCTTTATGTTTAGCGCCTGGGATTCATAAATTTCCTCTTTAATCACCTTTCTTCCGGCATCATCATCAATAGTAATGTGCTTAGCTATTACCACACAGCGGCATGGACTTGCACATTTATCTTTATCATTTGGCTCAGCATAGTAAACTGTGACCATTTCCTCATCTTTTGGCTCTTTTGGTGCTTCCTTATAAAAAGCCACCCTTAAGGTACATTTTCCTGTCGGGCATTCTGTATAATCTGCCATGATATTTTATTTTAATAATCCAACATTTTCTGACATTTTATATATAAATGTAACTACTTTTTTAATTTATGCAAAGTGTAAAAAATGTTATTTTATCAAATAATAGTATCTTACGCGACATAACCTTTTAACCATGAAAAAATCATCTTTCAGTTTTTGTTTGTTGTTAATTATTTCGCTGAGTAATAGTTTTGCACAATCCGGCAAACCACTTTTTACTCATCCTATAGGCGTACAGGCTTATACTTATCGTAACAGTTTTCCGATAAGTGTGGTGGCAACGTTAGATACCATTAAAGCCCTGGGGATAACGGAAATGGAAGGCCCGAACCCCAAAAATTCAACTCCCGAAGAATTTAAGAAACTGCTGGCAGAGCGGGGCATCAAAATGACATCCATTGGTGCGGATTATGGATCGATCACTAAAAATCCCGAGGAAGTAGTGCGCCAGGCGAAATTCTGGGACGTTAAATATGTAATGGTGGCCTGGATACCACATGGCAAAACATTTACTATTGATGATGCTAAAAAAGCGGTGGATGATTTCAACCGGGTAGGTAAAATCCTAAAAGATAATGGTATTACCTTGTGCTATCACAATCATGGTTATGAATTTGGCGAATATGAAGATGGTACACTGTTCGATTACATTGCTAAAAATACCGACCCTAAATATGTTTCATTTGAAATGGATGTGCTTTGGGCTTTCCATGGAGGTGCCGACCCGGCCAAACTACTGTATAAATACAAGGGCCGCTGGAAAATGATGCATCTGAAAGACATCCGTAAAGGCGTTGCCAACGACCTGACTGGTGGTACACCGCAAGTAAACGATGTGGCTTTAGGAACAGGACAAGTAGATTTACCCGGAGTATTCAAAGCAGCAAAAGATGTAGGCATTGAACATTATTACATTGAGGACGAAAGTCCTAACCACGCCGCACAAATACCGGTAACCATTGCTTATGTAAAGAGTTTAAAGGAGTAAACGAAGCAGGCAGACTCAACTATTTCAGGAGGGTTACGTGTGCGGCTATTGCATACCACCTTCCTTTTCTTTTTTTATAGACGTCCATTTAGTTGATTTGCATAGTGTTTGTTTTGTTACCTGTTTTTACCGTAACCGAAATTGCCATTTAAGGTTGACTTATTACTTTCAAATTTCTGTAGGCACCCGACCGGCAGTTTCCAAGCCAAAAGCCAACTGAACCAATGTCCGGGCTGGGATCAAGAGCGCTATAAACGAAAACCGGTTTTGAACCGTGATTGATGAACCGGGTAAACTGGCTACCTTTAACCACCACTTTTACGTGGAACCACCCGTCAACCGGCAAGTTTGTCTTTGCCTGGTATTTTTTAGCCTCATAATCCCACCAGTTAAACTCGAATTTCTTTTCGGGCATATATTGTACTGCATTAATGGTGCCCGAAGAGCCGGGCCTGAAGTACAAAGTTTCATAATGATGCTGATCGCGGATGCGAAAAGCCAAACCAACATAACCAGCTTTTCCTGCGGGAGAAGCAATATCGAGTTCGATCACCCCGTTTTTAAATTTCAGCCCTTTTGGATAGGCAACGCTGGCTGATTTATAATTTTCGAATTTCCGCTTTAATAATAAAGCAGGTTTGCCCTCGTACACAGCCTGCGCATAATCCAATGTATCTGTTTTTGGGATGATCCATTCCGCGGGGTTAATAATCGAATAGTTATAGATCAACCGTTTTGACTGAGCGAAAATGCTGTCAGTCACAAATAATAGTAAAATCAGCAAGTACTTTTTCATGGTCATCGATATTTTCACTTTTCATTCCGATCTCAAACTTTTGACAGGGTTGGTTACCGCTGTTTTAAATGCCTCATAGCTCAGTGTAAAAAAGGCAATTAGCAATGAGGCTGTGCCCGCCAGGACAAATACCCACCACGAAATATCTATACGGTAAGCAAAATCCTGAAGCCATGTTCTCATCGCATACCAGCCTAATGGGGCAGCTATCAAAAACGCGATAAATATCAGTTTGAGAAAATCCGTTGCAAACAAGGCAATAAGTTGGCTCAGCGATGCCCCCAACACTTTCCTAACGCCAAACTCTTTGACACGCTGTTCTGCTGAAAACATAACCAAACCGAGCAAACCCAAGCAGGATATCAGGATGGCCACAACCGCGAATACTATGGAAAGCTGGGAAATGATCAGTTCACTGCTATAAAGCTTTTTGTATTCCTGATCGACGAATTGATAAGTAAAAGGATAATTCGGATTGATATTCTTATAAACTGTCGCCAGGCTTTCCAACGCTTGTTTGGTTTTGCCAGGCTCAATCTTCACGACTATCACTCCAAAATATTCGCCCTCCTTTACATCCAATAATATAGGCTTGATCGGCTCGTGGAGGGATTGGGTATGAAAGTCTTTGAGCACACCGATAATATGGCCCCTTTTCTTCCATGCAACAACCCATTTACCGATCGGGTGTTTCATACCCATTTCCCTTACAGCTTCTTCGTTGATCATAAAGGCATCTGTAGAGTCGGTCGGAATGCTTTGCGAGAAATCGCGTCCCTCGGCTATTTGCAGCTTCATCAGTTTAACAAAGTCAAATCCAACTGAAGCAGGCTTAACACCGACAGTGCTATTTTTCCCCTTGCCCTCCCAGGTGATCTCATCATCATAAACAACGAAATTCATCGCCTGCGGAACCTCGGAGGTACGGTCGACCATGGCAATACCCGGCATTTTTGATGCCTGTTCTTTAAACAGCAGATATTTATTTTCCTTTGACAGTTCGCCCTCTATCCGCAAGTAAACCATGTTTTCACGATCATAGCCCAGGTGCGTATTTTGCACATAACTGGTTTGGCGTGTAATAACTATAGTAGCGATCAGCAGTATTATCGACAAAACGAATTGGAAAATGGTTAAACCTTTGCGGAACCAGATAGTGCCGTGTGTAAATCTTAATGCGCCTTTTAATATACGCACAGGCTGAAGTGAAGAAAGATATAGCGCAGGATAACTACCTGCCACCAGCCCGGTGATCAGCATCAGGCTGATCAGAGAAATCCAGAACCACACCTGAGCTAGCGGGAAGCCAAACTGTTTGCCTGTGAACTCATTAAATGCAGGCAACAGCGCCAGCAATAATACGATTGACAGCAGCATCGCCAAAAAGGAAAAAACCAACGACTCGCCAAAAAACTGACCTACCAAATTCCCGCGGGATGATCCCACCACTTTCCTCACCCCTACTTCTTTTGCCCGTTTCACCGAACGCGCGGTGGCGAGGTTCATGAAGTTGATGCAGGCGATAATGAGTATAAAAATGGCGACTTCACTGAATATCTTCACATACTCGATGCGGCCACCGGCAGGTACCCCGTTTACAAAATTGCTATGCAGGTATTGATCCCCGAACCGCTGAAGCCCTAAATGGACCTCTACCCCTTTAACCTTATCCAGCCGAGGCTGCAGGTATTGGTTGATTTTCGCTTCTACCTGTTTAACATCGGCATTATCGGAAAGCTGGATGTAAGTTTGAAAATAATTAGATGACCATTCCAGCTTTGTTTTTTGCAACTCCCAATTCAGTAAAAAATCAAATTTCAGGGAGCTTTGTGGGGTTAGGTTTTCGAACACTCTGTTTACCACAAAATTGTATTTGTTTTCGTAGCGCACCGTTTTGCCGATAGCATTTGCAGGGCTTCCAAAAAACACCTCCGCCATTCGTCTCGAAATAGCCATTTTGCTATTGTCGTTCAAGGGGGTTTCCTTATCACCGGCGATGATTGGGAAGCTGAACATTTTGAAGAAATCTTTTCCAGCCCGTGATCCCTCCATTTTTACAACTTTTTCGCCTACCTGTATCGTTTCGGGGTGACCCCATGGAAGATCATAGCCGGTAGCGTAATAGGTATTATTCTTTACCTCGGGAATAGCTTGTTTAATATCCTCCAGTAAAAAGCTATAACCATTGCCAAACTTAAAGGGCGTATTATAGGTACCAAAAACTTTTCCATTTCCAGATATCGTTTGATAAACTGCGCACAGGTTTTTGCCGTTCTGATGAAAATTATCAATCCCTTTTTCATCCTGTACCCACAGGAAAATAAACAGGCAGCAGGTCATGCCCAGGGCGAGCCCGACCACATTGATGGCGGTGTGTGCCTTATGGCGGATAACATTACGCCAGGCGATCTTTATGTAATTTCTAAGCATATCTGGTCGTTTATTTTATCGCGTTATGGTAAGGTTTGCAAAATCGCCGCTCAAATCGTCGTCCCATAAACCAATCTTACCTCCTGTACGGTTATTCAGCATTTTAACTTTCAGGGATGCTTTTGAAGAGTGATTTACGTAAACCGTGACCCAGTTGTCCTTAACCATGATAGTTGCATGAAACCACTCGTCAGCCTTTGGAACGGGGTTCACGGCATTTTCATAAACCAGTGGGTGTTCTTTTCGTAATCTATCCCAGCTGTAGCCGGGAATACTGACGTATTGAACCGACCACTTTCTCCTGAGGGTATCGGCATGCCGGAAATTAAAGGGCCGGAAATAAATTACGTCATACGTAGCTGTATCTATGCCATGAAAGACGATCCCCAAAAAGCTTTGCAGAAAAACATCTTTGCCACGCAGGTCGACGTCTATGGTCCCTTCGTTGAAGCCAACGTCTTTGAGCCACACTATTCCCTTGGTAGATATTGACTGGTTTTGTGCATCCAGTATTTGGGTTTGTTGGGCTGGAATGGTTTCCAGTTTGTTTTCCGTAAGCAACTGGGGCAGGTTATAGTGTTTGACCTGCTGGGCATTGACGGTAAAAACACAGCCGGAGAAGATGAATAAGAGTTTGAACATTTTCATGAGTAGCACTATTTTTTTACATTTTTAAAAATTCCCGCAAGCAGATCCCGCCCATCTGATTCGGGCGAAAGATTTAAATAATCATGCGGCTGCTGAGACTCTGTCTTTATTTCGACGAGGTGGATCTTACCCGACTTCCGGATATCTATTTCTGTAAGATTGTTTTCGGGGGCAGGGATCAGTTCATTGGCGATGTAACCCATATAATGATCATTATCCGATATGATGGAATTGCTGAAAGTATATGCTGGTTGTGTATTTTGAGGCCTTACCCATACAAAATTGCAATGGGTCACAATATTGTTCCTGAATATAAATGGCGCATCTGACGCCCCAAACCATATTCCCGATTCATAAGCGCCATAAATAATGGAATTGGTTAATGAAAAGTCTTTGATAGATTTGATGAGTACCATTGCATTTCTACAACCATAAAACACACAATGATCTACATGAATACCTGCGCCATGTGCCCAGATACCGCTTTGTAAACGTGTCGAATTTTTTTCCCCGATAAAATAACACTGTGAAACTTCGAGCTTGTTTAAATTTTCATATTCCCTGGTTATTGGGTAATAATAAGGCACATCGGGGTTGGCGTTTCCAACGAACTTAAGCCCTTTAAAGCTGACATTGCCTTTGGCAACCAGGAACCCAACACTATGCCTGAATTGTACAATAGAATTATTTGGTGAAACAGATTGGATGACCGGCATTTTAGCGGGCTGCCAATCGGCATCATCGGGCATAATAGTCGCCTCAACAGTAAACTTCAAGGTATCATCAGCCGTTTTGCCGGTTTTGATAATTAATTGATGTGATATGACGTATAAGCCTGGCGCCATTTTTACAACAATCGGCTCATCCCCGGTAAACCCGTTAGCTGTAGTTATTGCTTTATCCAAACCGGGGAACGGCTCGGCTATGGTTCCCTTACCGTCGGCTTTGCCACTGATCGCGTCAACATAAATAGTCTGTGCATTTATGCGGGCACTTGATCCAACCAATAAGACGATGAAAAATAGGGCTAACTTGTTCATTTCTTTAAATTAAATTCTTTATTATGAAAAACAAACCAGGCTGAGTAAATTTAAATGTGGTTTGTAATACAAACAAATTGCGAACCATGATCAGAGGCAATTCATTTTATGTTCAAGTTTTTTCAAGTTGTATATTTTTGAAATCCAATAAGTTACATGGACGGACAAATCATTCTTTCTTCTGAACGATTGCTATTACGGCAGCATGTTTTGGCCGACCTGGATGCGTACTGTGCTATGGAGATGGACCCGGAAGTAAGGCGATATGCTGGCGGATACCCGCGTTCGCGTGAAGACGCCGAGCGCGGATTTATGGATGGGGTTATGAAACCGGCGCCAGACCGCTTGAGCATGTGGGCAACAATTCTAAAGAGTAACGGAAAGTACGTAGGCCGCTGCGGTATATACCCTCATTTTAAAATGGACGGAGGAATTTTTGAAGGCGAAGGCACATTGGCATTTTATATCGCAAGCGAATATTGGCGGCAGGGGTTCGCAACAGAAGCTGGACGTGCATTTATTGAATTTGGATTTAATGAACTACGCCTTAATCGGATTGTGGCGACCGTTCAGGCAGGTAACGATGCTTCCGTACACATTCTTAAACAACTTGGATTTGAACTGACTGCCACAGAAAATGGTACGCGGACATTTTATCATTTTGAATTGCAAAACAATGTCACATAAAGAGGTTTCAAACGTCTTTCTATTAACTGTATCTTAGATGGCTATCCTAACAGCATGAGTGAATCTGCGTTAAAACAATTGTTGATGATAATTGAGGAGCAGCTCGATTGGGGCCCGGCTGCCGAGTGGCAAAGCAGGGATTTTGAAAATTTGAACGTCCTTATTTTAGAAAAAACCAAAATTTCACTAAGTGCCAGTACACTGAGAAGAATATGGGGGCGTGTGGAATATAACCATTTACCCAGCAACACCACGCTGGATACTTTGGCCCGGTTTGCCGGTTACGAGGGCTGGAGAACTTTTACCAGGAAGCAACCGGCTGCCGAAGCACATCTAAAGGAAATTGAAACCGCTCCGTCAAAACATCTTGCACCGACCAGAGCAAAAGACCGATCGGGATGGGGGTTGAAAATAGCATTGATCATCACTGCAGTCGTCACCATCAGCCTGGTAAGCAGATTTGTTAACAAAACACCTGCCGCTTCTACAAAAGGTCCATTCTTGTTCAACAGCCGGCCCGTAACGAGGTCGATACCCAATTCCGTTATATTTACCTATAGCGTAAAAGCAAACCCAACTGATTCTATTTTTATGCAGCAATCCTGGGACCCTAATACGCGTGTAACGCTCGACAAAAACCTGCACCAGTTTACCTCAATTTATTACCGGCCCGGCTTTTATCATGCCAAACTCGGCGTAAATAACAAGGTGGTTAAAGAACATTTGCTGCTGATCCCTACAGATGGCTGGCTTGGGTTAATTGCGCATCAACCCATACCTGTTTATCTTGGTCCGAAGGAGTTTATCCGCCAGGATATGCTGCAAGTTCCTGTGTCTGTTATCAACCAAAAAAATATTGAGCTGGAGCCGCAGCCACCTGTTGTGGAGTTTTATAATGTCGGTAATTTTACGCCGGTTTCGCTTAAAGATTTTTCCTTTAATGCTGAGGTGAAAAATGATTACCGCGATGGCGCTGCTACCTGCCAGTTTATAAACATTATTTTGTTTACAGATAATACACCTGTTATCATACCCTTATCGGCCAAAGGCTGTGTATCCGACATCCGGTTATTAAATGGCCGTTATTTTGTTTCGGGAAAGAATACCGATCTATCGGGCTTTGGCGCTGATCTTTCCCAATGGGTAAAGGTTTCCTGCAAAAGTGTTCCCGGCAAAATTCAATACTATGTTAATAATAATTTAGTGTATGAATCTCCACTGCCCGCGTATAATGAAAACATCGTCGGCTTTGGGTATGTGTTCCAGGGTACAGGGTCGGTAAAAAATATCCGGCTGAATACGGGAGATAAAATTGTGTTCCGGGCTTTTTAAGTGTTTAATCCATGCCCTCCTATTTTTATCACGATCACTTTATTGCCGTTCTTTCTTCTCACCCATAAAACACCCCCTCCTTTGTCGATTGCGCTCCAGGAATAGCCTTCGCCGTTTGTCGTTTCCATTAATGCCTTATCATTTAACAGCACAGCCGATGGTTTGGCCTTTAGTTTTATTTCTTCTGTTCCGTAATTATCAAAGGTGCGGTAATATACACGCACCGTGTTAGTATCTGCTTTATCAAACTCAACGCTCAAATACTTTTTAAAGTGGTCTTTATAATCCGCCTGCTGAATAACAGAGGTACTTGAAATGATATGGTCCTCAACAGGGGCCAATACGGGATAAGTTGCCATTGCGCGCAAATAATGCCTTACGTAATCGCCATAGCCATCTGTAAGCCATGGTTCATCGGTTGGGAAGCAATTTTTTCCATCAAAATCAACCATATAGGTCGCCCAGCTTAATTCGCGCACCGCGTTGTTGTAAAGCAATGTATCGCCGGTTAGTGACACATACAACAACTCGTCCGCTGCCTGTCTTGAACTATGGCTATTTCCGGGAACCGGGTATACTGATTGTTCATTAGTAACGATTACGCCATACTTCTTCCATTTATCATTCGCGAAATTGGTATGCACCTAATTGATAATGCTTTTTACCTGTGTTTTCCATTCGGGGAAATATTTAGGGTGCTCCATCATATACCTTGCGCAGGTCATGGCGTTTATTTGTGTTTGGCTCCACTCCCCCACATCTTCAAAAAACGGTCCCCACTTATTGTTTTTTATAGGATACTTTTTAAGCCAGACCAATATCTTATCGGCCGCTGTTTTATAGGCTGCCACATTGCCTTTATTCAGGTCGATCAGATCATAAAACATTTGCAGGGTTGGCGTAAGGTTGCTGGTATAACCTGCTGTATCGGTCGGCTCACTTTTCGTATCTGTAAGTTTCAATAACGCTGTTTTTCCAGTAAATACGTTTACCTTAAAAGGCAAAGGCGAATGCTCTGCTGTACCCGTCTTCACGTTCGCGGCGAGCGTGTTGGCTATCTTTATAGCGGCATCCAAAAATATTGGGTCATTTTTTATTTTATATACATGTATTAACTCCAGTCCAAAAGAGCCTGCCTTATCCGGCTGCGCCACATCTTTACCGTTA
>JANYAB010000193.1 GCA_025355225.1 Bacteroidota bacterium | reverse complement strand
GTTTGAAAAACTGGGTATGGAAACCTGGTGGAAAATGAAGATAGAAGAGTTATCCAAAGGGATGCAGCAAAAGGCCCAGTTTGTAGCCACTGTATTGCACGAGCCTGACCTGATCATTTTAGATGAGCCCTTCAGCGGTTTCGACCCGGTTAATGCCGAGGTGATAAAAGATGAGATACTCGAACTTAACCGCAAAGGTGCAACCATACTGTTTTCGACACACCGCATGGAATCAGTTGAAGAGCTTTGCGACGCTATAGCACTCATCCACCTTTCGCACAAAATATTGGATGGCAAGGTTAAAAACATCCGCAACTCCTATCGCAATAATACTTACGTGATAGAATACAGCGGTGAAAAAATAGATCTTACCGGAGCACAACCTTTTGATCTGATCAGCGAAATTGCTGCAGACGATAGTTACATTATTAAGATCGGCCTTAAGCCAGGCAGTACTGCCAACGAGGTATTGCAATACCTTATTCCAAAGGTGCACATCAATATGCTGCAGGAAGTGATACCAAGCATGAACGAAATTTTTATTGAGAAAGTAAATCAAAAATCCGCCTAATCATGAATAAAGTTTTATTGATCATACAACGGGAGTACATTACCAGGGTAAGAAAGAAATCATTCATCATTATGATATTCGTTGTACCAGCTTTGATTTTGGTAATGGGAGGAGTTATCGGCTTAATAGCCAGCAACAGCGGCACGCCTGATAACGAAGAAACTATAAAAGTTATAGATGAAAGCGGCGCTTTCAATGGTAAGTTTCATAATAAAAAGAATATTACCTTCCAAAGCACAACACAGCCTGCAACATCGCTAAAAGCGAACCTAAAAAAACAGAAGGATGAATTTTTATTGTTGATACCTGCCAATTATAAGAAAAAGGATGCAGTACAGATCTATTCACAAAAGAAGCCAGGATTTGCATTAACTGGTGAAATTGAGAAACAAATGAATGATATTGCAACAGGCAGTGAATTGCTAAAGCATCACATTGACACTGCGGTGGTACACTCGATAAAAAGTGACATCTCGATTAACCCAGTTGAGGTCACAGATACCGGCGACAAAAAAACCAGTGTTGGCGCAAATATGGGGGTTGGGATCGCATGTGCTATTTTGATCTATATCTCTTTATTTGTGTATGGGGCGCAGGTAATGCGGGGTGTTATTGAAGAAAAAACAAGCCGTATTATTGAAGTGATCATATCCTCTGTAAAACCGTTCCAGCTGATGCTCGGCAAGATCATAGGTGTAGGTTTGGTTGGGTTAACACAATTCGCGGCATGGATTATCCTGTCTATTATTTCAGCAAAAATTGCAGGTTCGGCGTTCTCTTCACCGCAAGGCTCTGTTGTGGGCTTTTTAGCTATTTTAAAAACTATTCCTTTTGGATATATAATGGGTGTTTTTTTATTCTATTTCCTAACCGGGTACCTTTTATACAGCGCTTTGTTTGCAGCTGTAGGGTCGGCAGTTGACAGTGAGACAGAAACACAACAGTTTATGTTTCCCATCACTTTACCTTTATTATTCACTTATATATTATCAGTCTCAATTTTATTCCAGACACCAGATAGTTCGCTGGCAGTCTGGCTTTCAATCATCCCTCTCACCGCGCCGGTGGCAATGATGGTTCGGATTCCTTTTGGTGGTGTAACTACGTGGCAACTGGCGTTATCTATGTCGTTAATGGTACTTGGTTTTCTATTCACTACCTATATAGCTGCCCGTATATACAGGGTTGGCATATTAATGTATGGTAAAAAAGCAAGCTATAAAGAGCTGAGCAAATGGTTTTTTTATAAAGAGTAAGCCCAAGCCCCCTAACCCCCTAAAGGGGGAACAATCTTTGATATTGAAACATCTATGGAAAATAAAAATGCTCCTTCATCCGGGCGCTTTGCTGTTATGGACCTGGGTACCAACACCTTTCACCTATTAATTGCGGAAGGGGGTATATATAATTTTCGCGAGATTGAGCACCAGCATGTAGCCGTAAAATTAGGCGAAGGCGGTATTAATAAAGGCATCATATTACCGAATGCGTTTGAGCGCGGTATTGATGCCATGAAAAAATTCAAGGATCTTTTGATTGAATGCAACGTCCGTCATGTAAGGGCTATTGCAACTTCTGCGTTGAGGAATGCATCTAATGGTCCGGACTTTATTGAACAGGTTAAAGATGAAACCCGGATAGAAATTGAAATTGTGGACGGCGACCGCGAAGCGGATTACATTTATAAGGGGGTTAAAGCCAGCGGTATTTTGTCTGCCCAAAATTCCTTAATAATCGATATTGGTGGCGGCAGCGTTGAGTTTATTTTATGTAATAACGAATACTTGATCTGGAAACAAAGTTTTGAAATAGGCGCGGCAAGGCTAATGGAAACATTCCATCATACTGACCCTATCCCGCCCGCATCAATCGAGGCGTTGAACCTCTACCTTGAAAATACGCTAGTTGACCTATTTGATGCCGTTAAAGAGGTATCTGTTAACAATATCATCGGCTCATCAGGCGTTTTTGAAACGTATGCCGAACTGATTGAATCGGAAAGAAGAGATTCGTTTGATCTGAAAGAAACAAAGGTCTATAATTTTGATGGCGAAGAATTACTTAGCGTTACCGATCAACTGATACTATCATCACATGCTGAGCGTTTAAGCAACAACAAAATAATACCTGTGAGAGTGGATATGATCGTGGTTGCCTCGTTGGTTACACGCTATATTATGCAAAAACTGGATATTAAGAATGTCGCGCTGTGCACCTATTCGCTAAAAGAAGGGGTTTTGGCTGAAATGATGGGGTAATGAGGTAGCATTGTATCATTTTCAAAGTAAATTATAATTCAAACCCATCATTTGTATATTGCATCCTTTATTACCTATTACCATGAAATTTAAATTTATACTCCTTGGTTGCATACTGTTTTTAGCAATTTCTGTACAGGCACAAAGAAAACGTCAAAATCAAGAGAACACCACAGTTGATACGATCTTCTCTAACTATCAGCCCGCCGAGCTATTTTCACCTATGTTTTATCCTGAGAGGGGGAACGAATTTCACTCAGCTAATGGTGAGCCGGGGTCCAAATACTGGCAAAACAAGGTTTATTATAAATTAAAGGCCAATATTGATACTGTTACCAAAACACTCAGCGGGACCGCAATCATTCATTATTTAAACAACAGTCCGGATTCTTTGCAATATCTATGGCTGCAATTGGATCAAAACACCTATAAAAAGGACGCGCGGTCAAATTTTGCGACAGGCACCTTCCCCGCTGCAAATCAGCATACGGATGGTTACCAGATCGAATCTGTAGTTATTAATCGTGGTGATGTAAAGTTAAAGGCAAACTATATTGTTAATGATACTCGTATGCAGATACGCCTGCCAAAACCCATCAAGCCAAATGGAGGAGGTATAGATTTAATTATAACCTATCATTACACCATACCGGGTAAATTTGGTGGACGAACCGATTATACAGACACTAAAAACGGCAAAATTTACGAAATAGCACAATGGTTCCCCCGCATGTGCGTGTATGACTACAACCAGGGTTGGGATACGTTGCCATTTTTGGGCAGCGGCGAGTTTTACCTGGAATATGGCGATGTTGATTACGAAGTAACTGTACCATGGGACATGATCGTTGCCGGTTCGGGTGAATTGGTAAACCCTAACGAAGTTTTAACCTCAACACAGATCAGCAGGCTTGCGACTGCGCGTAACAGCGACAATGCGGTGATGATACGCGGCCTGGACGAAGTAAACAGTGCATCCTCCCGCCCTGTACACAAAGGTACACTTACCTGGCACTTTAAAATGAACAATACCCGCGATGTAGCCTTTGGCGCTTCAAAGGCTTATGTATGGGATGCGGCAAGGGTTAACTTACCAAAAGGTAAAAAGTCGCTGGCGATGTCGGTTTATCCGGTAGAAAGCGCCGGCAATGATGGCTGGGGAAGGGCTACCGAATACCTGAAAAAATCAATTGAATACTTTTCAGAAAAATGGTTTGTTTACCCCTACCCGGTTGCAGTTAATGAAGCTGGCATAGCTGGGGGTATGGAATATCCCGGAATTGTATTTGATGGCATTAATGACAAAGGCAAAGAATTGTATTGGGTAACCTCACATGAAATAGGCCATAACTGGTTCCCCATGATAGTCGGGTCCAATGAGCGCAGGTACGGATGGATGGATGAAGGGTTCAATACGTTTATAGATGTCTACGCGTCCGAAACATTTAACAAAGGCGAATATGCCCCCAAACGCGATGACGAATATGCTCCCGGCGGCGGTAATCCCGCGGATGAGATCGTTGCAACAATAGTTGACCCGGATGCACCAACCATTATGACCACGCCCGATGCCATTTCAGAAAAATATCGTCACCAGGTAACCTATTTCAAACCTGCGTTTGGTTTGGTTTTGCTTCGCGAGCAGATATTGGGTAAGGACCGTTTTGACTACGCCTTCAGAAATTATATACACAAATGGGCCTACAAACATCCACAGCCCGATGATTTTTTCCGTTCGATGGACAATGGCAGCGGCGAAGACCTGGCCTGGTTCTGGAAAGGATGGTTTTATAATAACCTGCAATTAGACCTGGAACTAACCTCAGCAAACTATGTGGATAACGATCCAACAAAGGGTCTCCAGGTATCAGTGGCTAATCTCGAACAGATGGCCATGCCTTTTACTATCGAGGCAGTATTTAAGGACGGTACAAAACAACGTATGCAGGTACCCATTGAAGCCTGGTTGCAGAATAATATCATCACTTTTAATATGCCTACTTCAAAACCGGTGGTAAAAGTAACCATTGACCCTGATTCGGCTTTACCGGATGTTAACCGGGGGAATAATGGGATTATTATGAAGTAATAAGCCCCTCCCACACCGTCTCTGAATGGCAACACCATACAGGATTAATATCGAACACGGAATAACCAATGTCGAATAATGAAGTAGAGAGTTAAGAATCAAATGAAAATGGTACGGGCCATTCCGATGGTAAGGCCAAAAGGCTGGTAATGAAAAAACCTTTGTTCCGGCTAAGGTTTCGCCATGCAATCCGTAAATAATTCTTCATCATAATATTAACTCATTAGTTCATTGAACTTTTCTAACTGCAAACTGCCCACTCCAAACTGCCAACTTTTTCTATCGCTATTCGCTCCTCAAACTTTTAACCGGGTTCATCAATGCTGCTTTTATCGACTGAAAACTAACGGTAAACAGGGCAATAACCAGTGTTAAGGTTCCGGCTATTGCAAATACCCACCAGTTTATATCTGTGGGGTAGGCAAAGTCCTGCAGCCATTTGTTCATGGCATACCATGCAATTGGGAAAGCGATGACCGAAGCAATAATTACCAGTTTTAAAAAGTCCTTTGAAAGCATGGAAACTACATTTTGTACCGAAGCACCAAGTACTTTACGAATACCGATCTCCTTGGTACGGCGTTCTGCAGTGTACATGGCCAGGCCAAGCAAGCCTAAACAAGCAACCGAAAGGGAAAGAAAAGTAAACACACTGAATACCTTACCTATAGTTTGATCGGTGCGATACAGTGCATCAAATTCAGCATCGAGGAAACTGTATTCAAAAGGATTATCAGGCATAAACGCTTTCCACTTATTTTGAATAGTGTTAATTGTCTTATCATAATCTCCGGGCTTAATTCTGACAGCAACATAGGATGTGCCGATTCGATAAGCTTTAGAAGTGGTGTAGAATAATGCAAAGGGTGACACCTGGCTATGTAACGACTCTGTATTAAAATCTTTTACAATGCCTATTACTTTAAATTTAACATCATTACCACCGGGATAGGTAATATGCTTGCCAATGGGGTCATTCCATCCTATCTGTTTTGCAGCTGTTTCGTTTAGTATTACCGATGCGGAATCTGTAAAGTCTTTTGAGAAATTCCTTCCGCTTTGCATTTTCATTTTTAGTGTGGGTACAAACGCTTCGTCGACAATAAAAGACGACAATGAAATATTCTTTTCGGCAGCGGTAACATTATCAGCTGTCGATTCAGGTACATAATAATCTGTAAAAGAGTTTTGGGTAGGCAAACTTGTGGATATGCTGGCGCTGGATACTCCGGGCAAACGCTGCAATTCCTGCCTGAAACTTTCCTCGCTTTTGCCCAGCCTGTCTGCATCAGTAACAATCAGAATATTCTCTTTATTGAACCCAAGGTCTTTTGATTGGTTATAAATCAGCTGTTTGTAAACAACAATTGTGCATATAATGAGCACAGTTGATACCGTAAACTGGAACACCACCAGCGCATTCCGGGTAAAAAAACCGCCGCTGGAAGTTTTAAAATCACCACCTTTTAAAACGTCCGCCGGCTTAAGTGAAGTGAGAAAAAATGCAGGATAACTTCCTGCAAGGAGGGCTGTTAATATGATCAGAGCAAGCAGACCAGCCCATGTATAAAAATTGAAGAAGGCAGACAGATTTAATGACTTCGCTGATAATTGATTAAATGCAGGCAGACACAACGAAACAATTACAACTGCAATAACAGCAGCAAATAAGGTGTAGACTAAAGCTTCGGCGATAAACTGGCCAATCAGCTGTTTCCGCTCTGAACCTAATACCTTACGGATGCCTACCTCTTTTGCTCTTTTTGCAGATTGTGCCGTAGCCAGGTTCATGAAATTCACACAGGCCAGCAAAATGATAAACAAGGCTATGGCTGAGAATATGTAAACATACTTTATATCGCCCTGGACGATAAAACGGCTACCGATATCCGCTGAATAAAGGTGTACATCTTTTAAAGACTGCAGATGTAATTCATATTTTCCGCCTTTTTTGATGAATTCATCAAAAGGCTGGCCAATACGTTTAAAAGCGGTTGCTGCCTGTTGCCGGATCATGGCAGGGAACTTGGCTTCGATACGTTTCAGCGTAACATTATCAGTTGCCACATTGTCTTTAAGCTTAACGTAAGTGCCCATTTGCAGCCATACCCAGCTCCAGTTAAAATGCTTTACAGGCGGCATACCCACATTTGATTGCAATACATCAAATTGCAATGATGATTGAGTCGGTAAATCTTTAAGTATCGCTGTGACGGTAAATGGAGCCGAATATTCGTCCAAAATTAAATTTCTACCGATTGGGGAAGCATCACCAAAATATTTTTTAGCGGATCTTTGGGTAAGCACTATTGAGTTTGGCCCATTCAGACATTTTGCCTTATCTCCCTCTATTAAAGGATAATCAAAAAATTGCAAGAAGTTAGAATCAACCGAAAGAAGGCTTTTTTCTGTCAATGAACTTTTTTGGCCCTTGTTCACAAAATGGACAATTTCGTCGCCAGGCTTAAATATGCGCGTATAGCTTTTTACTTCCGGGATATTATTAAGTAGTGCCAAACCCACCGGAGGCGGCGTATGCCCGGCAATAAATTCATCGTTGCTCATTTTTTCATGGGTATTTACCCTGTAAATCCTGTTTGCATCTTTGAAAAAACGATCGTAACTCAATTCGTCTTTCACATACAAACCTATAAGCAGCACACAAGCTAATCCGATAGCTAACCCACTTATATTTATTATGCTGCTAACCTTGTTGCGATTAATATTTCGCCAGGTGATTTTGAAATAATTTTTGAACATGGGATGAGTATTTGTTAAAACACCGTAAAACTAATACCAGAATGATAAAATATTGATTTACAAAGTTTTGCCCAAGTACATAGCGGGGAAAATGTTCGTTTGTGCAACACGACTGTACGGTTATGATACAGTTTTTTTGCCTGAACTGGAATTTACTGAATTAAAGAATTTCTTGAATTCCTTTCGGTTAAATTCCGGGAATTCCTAAATTCGGTAAATTCTGGTTCAGACAAGCTTCATTCGCTTCTTAAACTCTTAACGGGGTTTGACAATGCTGCCTTAATGGATTGAAAGCTGATCGTTGCTAAAGCAATAATGATCGCAGTTCCGCCGGCAAGCAGGAATACCCACCAACTGAAATCCGTTTTGTAAGCATAGCTTCGCAGCCAATTATTCATTATCCACCAGGCAATCGGTGACGAAATAATTATTGATACAAACACAAGTTTCACAAAGTCGACAGATAATAACGCCGTGATGCTGCCTATACTTGCTCCCAACACTTTACGTATCCCAATTTCTTTAATACGTTGTTTGGCGGTATATGAGGATAGTCCCAATAGTCCTAAACAAGCCAAAGCGATAGCGATGGACGCAAAAATTGTGAGTACTTTGCCCAGCCGAAGTTCCGAGCTGTACAATTTATTAAAATCTTCATCCAGGAAATGATATTCAAACGGCCTGTAAGGAACCAGGTCTTTCCATTTTGTTTCGAGAAAGGAAATTGTTTGCTGGAGATCGTCGCCTTTTAATTTTAACAATAGCGCCCTTCCTCTTATTTCAGGAAACAAAACAAGAGGCCTGATTGCATTGTGGAGCGATTCAAAATTAAAGTCTCTAACAACCCCTTTTACATAACCAGGACGCGAAGCATCCAAAAACATTTTCTTGCCGATAGCTTGTTCAGGGGTCCAGCCTAATTGCTTAGCCGCCGATTCGTTTAAAATAAAATGATAGACATTTTTGTTGTTGTCGGGAAAAGAAACATCTTTAGTATCTTGCTTTGTAAGGCCTGTGCCGGCTATGATTTGCAGACCTATGGTGCTAACAAAATCCTCATCCACAACATTAGCAGTAACCGCTATTTGTTGATTTTCAGACATCACAGCAGAACGCATATTGTATCCGCTCAGAATGTTCACGGGTAAATTTGTGCAACGCGAAACACTAATCACATTATGATTGGACTTAAACTCTTGCTTGATCAAATCAAGGTTATTCATCATTTTAGCATCCATCGGTAGTACCAACACATGGTCGCGGTTATAGCCTAATCTTCGGTTTTGAATATAATTAAGCTGTTTTTGCATTATAAATGTAGAGACGATGAGCACGACGGAAATGGAAAATTGAAATACGATCAATGACTTACGCACCCATTGTCCTGAACCCGTGTTTTTAAATGCCCCTTTTAATACTTTTAAAGGTTGGAAATTAGAAAGCACCAGTGCCGGGTAAGTTCCGGCGAGCAAACTCACCAGAACTATTAATATCAAAGCACCCATTATAAATGGCAATGAAAAGAAAGTAGTTGCCTGCAATTGCTTTTCTGTTAAATCGTTAAAAAAAGGCAGCAACAGAATTGCGATCAGGATACTCAACACGGTAGCTATGGTACATAACAATACTGATTCGCCTATAAATTGCCAAAAAAGCTGTTTATTATCTGCTCCAATTACCTTCCGTACTCCTACCTCCCGGGCCCTTTCCATTGACCTTGCAGTATTGAGATTGACATAAGTAAAACAAGCGATTATTAAGATCAACAGGGCTACTCCTTCCAAAATATAAACGTAAGTAATGCTGTTATTAGGTTCAAACCCGTCATATGGAGAATACAAATGGATGCTGGTAAAGGGTTCCAGATCAAAATTAACGGTAGCACCAGAACCTGCCATCTCCTTTTGCATAAAAGGTGTGATCTTAGCCTGTAATGGGGCAATTGATCCCTTATTCTTTAATAATAAGTAAGTTGTGTAATTGGCATCCCAATAAGTTTTTTCCTCATCGGCATTACCCAAAGACGACCATGATGCCAGGAAATCAAACTTTACCTGGGAATTGGATGGACTATCTTGGATAACACCGGTTACCTGATAAAGCGTGGTATCTGTACCTACCTTTAAAACCTTTCCTACTGCATTTTCATTTCCAAAATATTTTTTTGCTGTCGTTTCTGTCAATACGACAAGGTTCGGCGCTTTAAGTACATCGTCAGATTTGCCTTGCAACAGTTTGAAGGAGAAAATATCAAAAAAAGACGGATCGGCATACATAAAGGATTTTTCGTCAATTAGCTTATCTTTGTATTGCACTACCCTGGAATATTTCGTCATCCGTACGGCCGATTCTATTTCGGGGAATGTTTGTTTAAAAACTGGTGCAACCCTTGCGCTGGTAAAGTTTCCCTTTTTAAATTCAGTCCCGCCTCCAAATTTATACTCCATTATTACCCGCGCAATACGGTCACCTTTTCTCTCGAAGTCATCATAATTAAGTTCGTGCAGGATATATGACCCGATAAGCATGCAGCTACATAGCCCGATGGCAAGTCCGAAAATGTTGATAAATGAAGACGTTTTATTCTTCCACAGATTGCGGAATGCAATTTTTAAATAATTTCGTATCATGGCTTTTAAAATTCTAAATCCTAAACTCTA
>JANYAB010000180.1 GCA_025355225.1 Bacteroidota bacterium | reverse complement strand
AACTTTTGGCCACTTTACAGATGCTGCTCAACGCCTCGGCATATATACCGCGATAGATTATGTGGATATCCTTACAAAAGAATTAACTAAGGCATTCCATTAATATTAAAACCCTTGCTGGTTTTGTTCCAGCAAGGGTTTTATATTTATTTCTTGAAAAACTGAAATGTCGGATTATCTGCCTAACGAGTAAAATCAACTGTTTATCCAGCTAAATTTATATTCGAGCATGGGGTTTTTCATTCTATCAGCAACACGCAGCAAACGTGAGGGAAGGTTCATGACATAGTCGCGTGCTTTTTCGCCGGTTTCGCTTAGGTCCGTAATGCTTTCTATATGCCAGTCTTCTAAAAGTTCCTTAAGGATATCCACATAATCTATCGCGGTATATATGCCGAGGCGTTGAGCAGCATCTGTAAAGTGGCCAAAAGTTTGGCCTACTTTTAAACCAACTTCACGCAGGAAGTGGGCTGGCATCACAATTTTTTTCCGCATCATATCCTCAAAAGCCAGCATAGCTCCATTGGGGTCAACTTCAAATATCTTTTCGATAAAGTATTTATATGCCTTAGCATGGCGGGCTTCATCACCTGCTATTACGCCGCACATTTTTGAAAGTAAATTATCTCCGTCTTTTTTTGCCTGAGAAGCTACACGACGATGTGACACATTGGTAGCCAATTCCTGGAACGAAGTATAAATAAAGTTACGGTAAGGATCGTGCCCGGTGCCTATGTCGAAACCATCAGCAATAAGATACTGGGTTGATACTTCCATCATACGCATATTAACACGTCCCGACAGGAATAAATATTTATTTAACAGATCACCGTGACGGTTTTCTTCTGATGTCCATTGCCTGGTCCACTTCATCCAGCCGCCTTCTTCATCTTTTGATATTCCATCAACCATGGTAAGCCATGATTCATAGGTCGGCAATGCCTCCTCGGTAATGGTATCCCCAATTAAAACAGCAATAAGATCGTATGACAGGCCTGCAGCGCTCTCCTGTAATTCTTTGATCTCCGAAAAGAACGTGTCCCTTGTTGCGTCAGGCAAAAAATCTGATGGCTGCCAAATGGTATCAACGGGCTTAAGATACTCGTTGATTTTTTCAAGCATATATTTTTCAACATGCTTCATCACTTCGCATCTCTTCTCTTCAAAAAATTTCATGATTGCACTATTAGGGTGCAAAGGTAATGAATAAAAATCAGTAAATTACAAACGGTGAATTCACTTTTTTGCAGGATAGCCGATAGCATCTCTCATACAATCAGGCAGGTTTTGTACAGTTGGTTGGCCTTCAAAAATTGAAAAGTTGGAATTATAATCCCACAATATCCCCGGTATAGCTAATGCATTTAATGTTTGCCTTACTGCTTTAATGTACCTGCAACGGCTATCTAAATCCGCATATTTATTGTACACCCCATATTCGCCGCATAACATGGGTACACCGTATTTTAACGACCAGTTTTTTACTATCTGCAATTTGTCCTTAACAGATCGCTCGTTGCCATCCCGGCTGTACTGATAATAATTAGTTTCGCCCCAGGTATTTTTCGCCCTTAGATTAAGCTTTGGAAAACCCGCCTCATCGTAGGGGAATGGCACTCCGGTAGTTGCTACCTGGTCGCCTATCCATTCGGCTCCCTGGTGGGTAAAGAAGAAAGGCTCGTAAAAATGAAAGGTGTAAATGATGTTGTCATCCGCCATAGGCACGGAGCGGCTTAATTCATAAATACTGTTAAAATTTGATGCCCCAACTATAAGGGTGCGGCTTTTGTCGATCTTTCGGATAGCCGTGACAATTTTGTAAGCCGCATCATTCCAAACTTTGGGATCCATGTGGGGCGGCTCGTTGTATAGTTCGAAGAATAACTTATTAGGATCTTCATTAACATATCGTTTTGCCAACTGGACCCACAAATCAATAATTCCCGGCGTTTCGGTCAAATAATTATTATCAGCTAAATTGCCCGAATGGTAACATATAATAAGCTTAAATCCGTATAATTTGCATTGTTTATAAACTTCATCAATATGTTCAAGGGCCTTTTGTATCGAATTAGTGTTGGTTTTGAAATAGGAAAATGCCACAGGAAGCCTGATGCTTTTAAAACCAAGCTTTTTCAATAATTTAAAATCGGTAGCTTTTATGGCATTTTTATTCAAAACATCCTTGTCCCAGGTTTGCTCCAGCCATGATATACTCACCCCATTATCAAGACTTTCAGCTCTTTTAAAAACGATTTCGCGATTTTTTATCGGTTTTGAATTGTCTTTTACGGCCAGGCAAAACGTCAAACTTATTAGTGGTATTAACAACCTGTTAATAAACTTTGTTGAAAACCGTACTTTTATCACTATTTTTATGTTCGCTAAATTAACAACCAGTTGAATCCTATTACCAATTAAGAAAACTAACTAAATAATGTTTGTTCAAATTAATAAAGAGGAGTTTTTAAAAGAAGTTTCCAAAAAAGCCTGGTACCAAACCAATAATATTATCTGGACAATTATATTTCTTTACTGGCTATTTAGCGGCATTGATTTTATATATGCCAAGGACTTATTTTTCCAATTTTTCATAGTCCGTATAATCATTACACTTGTCATTTATATTTTATTCGTTTATCTCCAGGCCCATAAATATAACTACCGCATATTATTACATGTCACGTTCTTTTTGCTTTCAGTTACATCCGCCCTATTATGCACCCTTGTAAACGCACAGGATTTAAATATATATTTTCTTTTATACTCGGCAATTATTTTGTTTTTTAATATCCAGGTGTTTTGGGAGCCTATTAATTCTATCATTCAAACACTTATTGCATTATTGCTGCTGGCTATTTTCTTTAACATCTTTAGTGACTATTCCATAGACATTTTTATCACTAACGGTGGCCAATACTTTTTTATTATTGCTCTTATTTCGTGCCTTATACCAAATGCCCGGTATAAAGTAATATTGCGCGAGGTACGCTCGCAGATTTTAATTGAAAAATCTAACGAACAATTAAAATCACAAAACAGGGATATAAGCGAAAAAAATAGCATTATTGATATGCAGTATGAGCGGTTGCGCAAACTGGATGAACAAAAAAACAGCTTTATCAATATTGCCGGCCACGACTTGAAAAACCTGATCGGCTCAATAATTATGAGCACTAATTTGGTAAAAGAAGAAGAGTCGCGGCTAAGCCCGGACCAAAAGGAATTTGTGGGCTATATCTCACAATCGGCAGAAAAAATGCAATACATGCTTAATAAGCTGATGGATGTGCGCGAAATTGAATCGCCTGAGATGAAATTTAATATGGAGATATTTGATATTAACGCCGAAGTACTGCATGTATATCGTGGATTGATAGAAACGGCACAGATGAAAAATATTCATTTGATAGACAGTATCTTAAAATTACCGCTCAATGTTAAACTTGATAAAGTTTTTACCGGGCAGATTTTCCAAAACTTATTATCAAACATTATTAAGTTTTCGCAAACAAACAACAGCATCAAAGTGATAACCAGTCTTCAGCGTCAAAGATTTATATTTGAAATAGTAGATGAGGGTATTGCAATAGGCCAGGAAGAACTGGATATGATGTTTAATAAATTAAAAACTCTAAATGATGCGTCGGGCCATATAGAAAGCCGGCTTGGACTTGGGCTTTCAATAGCCAAGCTGATGACCCAGGAAATGGGAGGTGAATTGTCATACCGCAGCGACGAAAATGGTAATTATTTTAGAGTGGAATTTAACGTAATTAATTAATACGAACAACCAAATGAATAGATTTTTTAGCCTTTTAACCCTTGCAATGCTATTAAGTACGGCATCGATGGCACAAAGCATTGTATCATTTAAGGCAATGGGACATGACGATGAACCCATTTACGGCATGATCGGCGCCAGCTCATTTTATTTAAAGATAAGCCCGCTTGTAGAAATGCAGGGAAGCAAACTGGTATTATATATTGAACCTTCGCAGGCTTTGATAAAGGATCATTCATTTGTGAACATAGTTATTAATGAACGGCCTGTTTACAGCGCCCGGCTTACCAAAGACTCCATCGAAAGAATTACTGTCAATTTAACTCCCGGGGATCTTTCGGCTGATAAGTTTCTGAAAATACAAGTAAAAACATTGCTTACCGTAAATGACGATAAGTGTAAGGACCTGGATAATCCTGCAATGTGGATAAAAGTAAAGGAAACTTCTTATTTGTCCCTCGTTAAGAGCAACACTAATTTTTTTAATAATGTTAATATAAGCAATTGCTTCGAATCAAAAAGAGCAATTGTCTATCCTTCAAAGCCAACACTTCATGATCTTAAAGCAGTGGCATGGGCTTATTCGAGGCTCAAAAAAGCAATGGTCAGAGACATTAAGGTTTATGAAGCCGATAAACTGCCCGATAGCATAAAAAACTATATAATGGTAGGCAATATGGCCAGTCTTCCCGCCGATAAAAAAGCATTAATAACGGTAACTCCTCAACAAAGTCAGGGCCTGTTTTTCCTAAAAAAATCAATCAGCACTTTTAAAGATACCATAACCCGCCTGGTTAATTCAAAGGGACAAAATGTGCCATCTAAATCTGTTGGGGAGGTCACTGTACCAGGAGAAATATTATTTGTAACAGGCGGAGACGACGCCGGTTACGAAAAAACGATAACCGCCTTAGGTAATATGAATATATTAAATTCATCCTTTGGGGAATATCTATTAATTGAAAACGCGCAAAACAGCTTCTTTAAAACCATTGAGGAAAACAGGTCAAAGCTAACGTTGAGACAGGTTGGTGGTGCGCCTAACTTCATGTCGGGCATTGGCTCGCTAACTAATATCTACAGTTTTAAAAACAGCGATTTTAGCTTTACACCAAAAGAAGTCGAGATCAGGTTTATAGCCAATTACAGCAGTTTAACACCCGGCGACCGTGGTTATTTTAATATTTATCTGAATGGCATGCTGATCAGCAGCGAAAGGCTTGACGCTACCGGTAAACTAAACACCTCAGTTACTATCAACAGGTACCAGCATCATAAGTACAATACTATTGAGGCAGAATTCAGGATTTACCCAAGCAGCGGTAAGTGCATAAACTCATTTACCATCTTTTTTGCCGAAGTTGATGTCGATAAATCATACCTCGAATCAAAAAATCCTTTTATTACCAACGACCTGAGTTTTTACCAATACCCGGAGGCATTTAACTCAGGAACTACAAGGATAGTCATTACCAAAGAGTATGCGAAATATGCTGCCGGTGCGATAGGCGAAATTGTTTACGAACTGAATAATAACATCAACGCCAATAATTTCCCTGAATTTGTTTACTCGGACGACATCACCCCGGCTGATCTGAAAAAATATAATATTGTAGCGCTTTTATCGCAATATGATCAAATAATGAACGCATTCCCCGATGCACCGATCAATTTTAATCACAAATTCCGCTTGTATAAAGATGAAAACAATAGGGTAGTTTACTCTTTGTCCGATTCGGTATCAAATGGCCTGTCGCAAATATTTTACGGGCGAAGCAATAACGCAGTATTGGTACTTACCGCAACGGGCAAGGATCCTTCTGATGCTTTTACTGCGGCAGCAAAGTCTATTACGGAGCAGTTGTCAACACTTTCAAGCAATGTGTGTATCTCTGATGTGAACTCAAACAAATATTTATTTAATATCAACAAATCAAGCGAAAATCTGGAATATGTTGATACAAAAAGCGCCCTCACACGTTTTTGGGAAACCTATAATTTATATATTCTATTGGGTATATTGGTGTTAATATTGATGTCATTTCTTTATGTGCGTGCAAAGGTTCAAAAATCACAGGAGTTATTTAATGATTAAGGCGCGGCAATTTAAATATGAATTGAATACATGATTCATTCAGGCAATACGGATATAACTGATCGTTTTCCGGGACTATTTACAGACCGGTCAACACCTCTGTTAAATACTACAGGGATCCCTATTCCTGAGCTTTTGGTTATTGACGGTTTTATAACACCCGGTGAACGGGTAAAAATTGAAGACTTTGCAACCCGTGCCGATCTCTCCTTCCTTAAAGTGGCTTTGAGCTTTGGTTATATATCGCGTAAAAATTACGAACGTTCAATAATTAACGCCGGCTACCAAATTCAGCAGGTTAGGGAAATGCCTTTTGACAGGAAAGTGCTTAGTCAAATTGAGTTGTCCTTTGCTGATGCACATTTGGCGCTGCCAATTCGGATCGAAAACAATAAGGTGATTACCTTGATGGCTGATCCTACCGACAGGTTATTTATTGATTTCATCAGAATGACCTATAGTCTGGAGCCGGAAATTATTGTAGCAGATGACCTGGATATTACATGGCTCAACCACAAACTACTTGGCGATAAATATGTTAAATCGGCTGTTTTTGAACTCCTGAATCACGATCCGAATAGTTCGGCACTTACTACCTTTACTACTCCCCAGTTAATATTCTTCTTTTTACTGTTAGGTTTAATAGCGGTAGGTTTGGTTCGGAATTTTAAAAATGTAACCATTGTAATTAACGTGGCAATGAGCTCATTTTTTTTGATAGCCATTGTATTTAAACTATTCCTCTCACTGGTTGGCTCGCGCTTTGAACTGCACCAGGCTGTTACGAAAGAGGAGTTAAAGGATTTAAAAGATAACGATTTACCGGTTTATACGCTCCTTTTACCGGTTTATAAAGAAGATAAACTGATCAAAAAACTGATATGGAATTTACAAAGCCTCGACTATCCGCGCGAAAAGCTCGACATTAAATTGCTGATAGAAGAGGACGATGATAAAACCTTAAATGCAGTTCGCGGGCTCGATTTCCCTGCTATATTCGAGGTAATTATTGTGCCCTTCCATGCGCCGAAAACCAAGCCGAAAGCCTGCAACTACGGCCTTCACTTTTCGCGGGGTAAGTACATAACCATCTACGATGCTGAAGATATCCCGGATACCGATCAGCTTAAAAAAGTAGTGAGCCTGTTTAATAAATTGCCCGAACAGTATATTTGCGTACAAAGCGCCTTAAATTATTTTAACAGGAACGAAAACTTCCTGACAAGGATGTTTACCCTTGAATACTCCTACTGGTTTGACTATATGCTGCCGGGGTTAGACACCCTGGATATCCCGATCCCCCTGGGTGGCACAAGTAACCACTTTAAGATGGAAAACCTGATTGAATTGGGTGCATGGGACCCGTTCAATGTAACGGAAGATGCCGATTTGGGGGTGAGAGCTTACGCAAAAGGCTATAAAGTAGCCATTGTAAATTCAACAACCTACGAAGAGGCAAACAATGAGCCCATCAACTGGATACGCCAGCGCTCGAGATGGATAAAAGGATATATGCAAACCTACCTGGTACATATGCGCAACCCTGTGGCACTTTGGAAAAAAATTGGATGGAAAGGATTCTTAGGGTTTAATTTTTTTATAGGTGCAACTCCCATTACTTTTTTAGTATACCCTATATTGCTTTCTATTTTTTTGAGCTATGTAATATTTGATTTGGCCTCCATCAAATCACTGTTTCCGGATTGGGTATTGTTTATATCTATATTTAACTTAATGGTTGGCAATATATTAATGATCTATGTAAACATGATGGCTGTGTTTAAACGCCGGTTTTACGAATTGATCCTGTATGCCATTGCGAACCCTATTTATTGGCTCATGCACTCGGTAGCTGCATATAAAGGATTATATCAACTGATAGTAAAACCATTTTACTGGGAGAAAACAAACCACGGTTTAAGTAAGGTAAATAATCCTACAAACGTTATTAAATGATTAATAAAAGAGCCGTATTCCTGGTCATTATCACCATATTATTAGCGGCTTATTACCTGCTTACAGGCATTTATTTAAATAAATTAGGCTACTGCAGCCAGGAAGCACTCTTTTACATCGAAAAATCCAAAATACTTTTCGAGGGTGTCGGCAACCGGCTGAAGGTAATGGGATTAACCACCCCCATCCTTCCATTTTACGGAACATTTATTTTTTCATCGACTGATAGTTTACGTTTACTTGCCCCGGTATTGGCCTCGGCTATAGGCACGGCCATTCTTTTTTATATCATGGCCATTACGCTGATAAAAAGGAATGACGATGATTTTTACTTATTGCTGCTGCTGGTTCTGTTTTTGTTTCACCCCGGTATATTATATACAGCCTGTTCGGGCAAATCAATATATATGGTGCTTATTTTCTTTTATTTATTCTTCTTCCATATTATCCGGTTTTATAAATCAAATACAACTTTCCACGTTTCCATAGCGAGTATATGTTTAGTGATATTGGTGTTTTGTGATTATAAGTTTATCTGGCTCACTTTATTTTTTATCCCGCTTGTTTTGTTCATCGCTATACAAAGCCTTAACCTCAGTGAAAAAGAGACTATTTTCCGACTGTTTCAAAGCTTCAATAATCCGGCCCTCCGCCGCAAACTGATCAATAAAACTTTCGCCATTTATATCATCATATTTATCCTGCCGCTATCGTCCGTTTTGATCTTTAAGATGCTTAATTTAACGCATGCTAACGACCTGGACTATTTTATAGATAGCCCTTACGCCACCTGGAGCGTTTTGGCTGATCGCTTAAGCTTTGAGCAGGCAACAAGTTTTGCCCATTACCAAAAATCACAAATATCTCCGCTGGTGACTGCGAGCATTGCTCTTTTCTGCCCCATGATATTGGTTGCTATCTATCTGTTTAGGAAAAACACCTATCAAACGCTTACCATATTGGCCCCATTTGCGTTTGTAGAATTTCTGCAAATTAAATATGACAAAATATTCCTCGCGCACGAGTATTTTCTCATTTTCCTGATACTGTCTTTACTGTGCATCATATTCAGGGCCAAGACAATTCAGAATCAACAAGTGCTTAAAATAGTGTTAAGTGTAATTGTGCTGTTTCAAATATATACTGGTTATGTTTTCCTCAACAGATCATTCGTTACCGAAGAACGTGGCTTTGTTAAAGCTTTGTTCCACCTGGAGCCTGACGACACCCAGAGTGAAAACCGGGATATGGCCGGCTACATAAATTCCTTACCCAGTGATGAGCAAATTTTAATGGACGATGCTATTGCCTACCCAATTATCTCCTACACCAATCATGTACATCGGCTTACTTTACCTTACCAGGAAACCTATTTGAGTGCAAGTGAAGCACCTGAGAGATATGTGAACTATATTCTTATTGCCACCGAAACCAATCCGCTAACCGGCTATACACAGCTGAATAATAAATATATACCCGCTATAAAACATTCGGATAACCACTTAAATCTTCAGCGGATCTACGAAACGGATAATTGGATACTTTATAAGGTGCTGTAAGGTGAAAAAAAATGAATATCGAACACTGAATAACGAATGTTGAATGATGAAGTAAATGTCTGTTTCGATATTCATTATTCTGTTATATTCAATCCTTAACACAATAACATTGGCCTAAGGTCTCGCAGACTACCATAACCAAAAGCCAATCATTTTGCTTTACAAAAAACCCTTCCTCCGCTTTTCCAAAAGACGGATAAACACACGTGTTACAGGCAGCTAATTAAGCCTTTAAAATAAGATAATAACAAAATCCAATTCTGCCCGTTAAACTATGACGTCAAAAAACAGTCTTAAACAGGCCTATGAACATGGAAATAATCTACCTAATTATTCGCAAGATGTTTTTAACCGGGACTTACACTTGTCGATTATTCTAAGTTGGAAAATATTCACATGAAGTATGCCCTCGCGCTAATTATTTTATTTTTCTCTATCGCCTCAAAAGGTCAGAATACTATGGTTAGCGGCACTATTACTGATGCCCAAACCAATCAATCCCTGCCTTTTGTATCGGTATCGTTTCCCGGCACATCAATTGGTGTAAATAGCACAAATGATGGTAAATATGCTATAACAACAGGTAAAACATATACTCAGCTAAAGTTTTCCTTAGTGGGTTATAAGGCGGTTATCCGGACAATTATTGCGGGCAGAGAGCAGGTAATAAATGTTAAAATGCAAGCTGATGTGCAAGCATTGGCAACAGTAAATATCCGTGCCGGGAAAAAGAAACGCTACACCAATAAAGATAACCCCGCGGTTGAGCTGATAAGGCAGGTGATAGCGCATAAGGCCACCAACCGGATGGAAAACTACGACTATACAGAATATCAGCAATACGAAAAATTGCAGTTCTCTTTTATCAATGTTTCCGACAAATTAGCAGAACGGAAATTATTCCATCAGTACAAATTTTTGTTAGACAATCGGGATACCACCAATTTGCCGGGCAAGTCGTTATTGCCGGTTTATTTAGAAGAAAAACTAACCCAAAGCTATTACCGCAAAAATCCAGAAACCACAAAAAAGATTATTGAAGGGGAGAAAAAAGTAAATATTGTAAATTTTGTTGATGAGGAGGGTGTTAACAATTACCTCAACAGGATGTACTCAGAGGTCGATATTTACTCGAACAACATTTTTTTAATGACCAACCAGTTTTTAAGCCCGATTGCCGATGGCGCACCCGCTTTTTATAAGTTTTTTATTACCGATACTATCGAAGTAGATCATAAAAAACTGGTCGAGCTTAGCTTTACGCCGCGCAACGGTAATGATATGCTGTTCGAGGGGCTCATTTTTATTACGCTTGATGGCCGGTATGGCGTGCAAAAAGCAAGGCTTTCCATCAACAAAAACATTAACCTTAACTGGGTACGCAGCATGGAGGCGGATCTTACGTATGAAAAAAATCCCGACGAACGGTACCACCTAAGCAAAAGCGACATGAAGGCAAGCTTCGGTATTAATAAAAACGGGCAGCGGGGCATTTTTGGGGAAAGAACCATCGCCTATAGTAACTATTTGATCAATGTGCCCAGGCCCGACAGTACCTATGCAGGTGAAAAAATAGTGGTCAATAAGACGGCCATGAAGCAAAGTGATCAATTTTGGTCGGACACCAGGGGGCGTGATACCCTTACCGGTGTTGAAGCCAATGTTTATAAAAACGTTGATAGCCTGCAAACCATGTCCTCTTACAAGCGCACAATGGAAACCATCAATTTATTCGCGGTGGGTTTTAAAACTTTCGGTCCTGTTGAAGTTGGCCCGCTGGGCGATCTTTACAGCTTTAACCCGGTAGAGGGTTCGCGGGTGCGCCTTGGGGGCCGCACAACTACCGATTTTAGTACCCGGTATTATTTGGAAACTTACGGCGCCTACGGTTTCAAGGATCAAAAACTCAAATATCTTTTAAGCGCGGCTTATTCCTTCAACAATAAGTCGATCTATAAATTCCCAAACGACTATATTAAAGCAACCATTCAGCGTGATACCAGGATCCCGGGCGAGGAATTAGCCTTTACACAGCCGGATGCCTTTGCCCTTTCCTTTACAAGAGGTGTCAACGATAAATACCTTTATAACGACTATTACAAACTGGACTATGTAAATGAATTTGAAAATCATTTTTCGTATTCCCTCGGCTTTAAAAGCTGGAAACAAACACCTGCCGGATCATTGACCTTTATCAATCAGCTGAACAATATTCCCAATGTTGTGCCGGAGATTACCACGACCGAACTTTCGCTAAACCTGAGGTATGCCCCGCACGAACAATTGGTGCAAGGCAAGCTTTATCGTATTATTATCCCGAGTAAATACCCCATTATAAGCCTCGATTACCACCAGGGTGTAAGAGATCTTTTTGGCGGCGGCTATAATTACGAAAATCTGCGTTTAAAGGTGGATAAGCGCTTCTATCTATCGCAACTGGGCTATGCCGATGTAACAGTGGAAGGTGGCTACCTCTTCGGCCAGGTGCCCTATCCGCTTTTAACCATTCACAACGCAAACCAAACCTATACGTTCGACTTCGACTCGTATAACTTAATGAACTTTTTAGAGTTTGTGAGCGATCATTATGCAAGCGTCAAAGTAGATTACTGTTTAAACGGCTTTATTTTAAACAAAATACCGTTATTCAAAAAGCTAAAACTGCGGGAGTACATTTCTTTCAAAGCCCTTTACGGCGGGGTGCGCGACGAAAATAACCCGGCGCTTCATCCTTCACTATTGCAATACCCGGTTGACCAGAATGGCATCCCCGAAACCTTTACCCTGAGTAGAGCGCCCTATACCGAAGGCGGCATAGGGATCGGTAATATATTTAAAATCTTCAGGATCGACCTGGTGGAACGCTTTGATTACCTCAACAATCCCAATACGTCAAAATTTGGAATAAGGGGAAGTGCATGGTTTGATTTTTGAGAGGGGTGACGCTTTGCTTTAACCCGACTTAATCGCTATCTTACAGATGACAAAGCATTTGAATCAGGTAAAGCGATGAAGATGGACCCTTTTAAAATCGGTTATGAAATATAATCCAGCTATACATAAACGAAAATCAATACGTCTGAAAGGATACGATTATTCACAGGCCGGATTGTACTTTATTACCATTTGCGTACAAAACAGGGATTCTTTGTTCGGGGAAATCAAAAATGATGAAATGATATTGAATGATGCCGGAAAAATGATACATGCCGAATGGGAAAAATTAACACAACGATTTTAAAATGTTGAATTGCACGAATTTGCCGTTATGCCCAATCATTTTCACAGCATATTGGAAATCGTGCAACCACCCGTCGGGGCGCCCCTCGTGGTCGCCCCTAATGATGTGGTTGCCAAAAATGATACAAGCCCCAAAAATGACACAAACCAACCGCCATTAGGTTCAGGGGCGACCACAAGGGTAGCCCCAACGACCAACCCAACCAAAAAAACAGTAGGAGATATGATGGGGGCGTTTAAATCAATAACGACGGTTGAATATATCGCCGGTGTAAAAAAATTCGGTTGGCAACCATTCAATGGCAAATTATGGCAACGCGATTACTACGAGCACATTATACGAAATGAACGCGCATACCAAACCATTTCCAATTACATAATCGACAATCCCGCGAGATGGCAGGCAGATAAATTTTATGGGATATAAATGTTGCTGAATTAACAGTGATTACCGCAACATCTGAAAAGGTGTCACTGCCATCGCGTTTAGCGATAAGGTGGGCAGTAAGCCATGAACAATAACCAACCAACAGTACGCAAACAAAAAATGCACACTGCAAACTCAAAACTGCAAACTGTCCGGTTCGATCTACCCTATTATGATATTATTCACGGGCTGTACGTCCGGTTGTCCCGGGTCAACACCTAACGATTGCATAATTGGTACCAGGGTTACACCAAAAGCCTGGAAATCTTCCATGCTTTCCCATACATCGGTTATGGTAACCCCGTTGGGGTCGCCGTAGCATACGTGGTAGCTTCTTCCTTTTGGCGCGCCTGCTCCTGCTGCTTCAAGCTGTTTTAGTGCGTCGGCATACTTTGCTGTAGTAAAGCCGGCAGGTTTAAATGTGAGTACTAATGACATAACTAGATTTATTTAAATGATTGATAAATAAAGTTATACATTTAATAAACAATAAAACAGTTTTATTTTTGGTACTTTGATTCAGTTTGCAGCAGGCAGTTTGCAGTGTGCAGAATGCCCGCTGCAAACAGTAAATAAACTCAAAATTATAAAGCCAATGATTACGGGAGCACATTCGATAATTTATAGTTCAGATGCCGAAGCGGACCGGGACTTTTTTAAGAATATTCTCAAATTTCCAAATGTCGACATTGGTCATGGGTGGCTTATTTTTGGATTACCGCCTTCCGAGATCGCCATACATCCTTCAACTGGAAATGGGCTGCACGAATTCTATTTAATGTGCGACGACATTCACTCGTTTGTTAAAGAAATGGCCGAGCATAAAGTCATTTGCAGTGCGATAGAAGATCAACGGTGGGGTAATCTTACCTATTTAACTTTACCGGGAGGCGGTAAATTAGGCGTATATGAGCCAAAACACCTAAGTCCGTAAACCCTGATCCAGCTCGATAAGGCTACTATTGTATACCTAAAAGTCTTCCAATTAAACAAACCAATGCAAACTGAAAACTCATAACTGCAAACTCAGAGCCGGAGATTTTTCATAGTCAAACTTATATCCCATAGCCATATTCTTTCAAAATGACTTTAGCAGGAGGGCTTAACAGGTATTCATAAAATTTCAAAGCGTTTGCGGTTTCTTTGCTTTGTTTTATAATGATCATCCCCTGCTTAATGGGGCTATAGCTTTGGGGGGGAATCTCTTTCCAGTATAATATTGTTTTGCCTTCAACATCCTTAACTAACGCACGTGTAGTAAAAGCTACATCTGCAACACCGGTTGTTATATAAGTATTAACCTGTGCAATGCTTTCGCCGGTAACAATTTTCGGCCTGATATCTTCTAATATCCCTTTCAGCTTAAGCGATTCTTCCGCCACCTTACCATAGGGGGCTATAGACGGGTTTGCTATAGCTATTTTTTTAACCTTTTCGCTAACCAATAGCTTTTCCCAATTATCAAAAACCATTTTCTGTGTACTGCATATAATCAGGCTGCCATAAGCATAAATCGCTGGTTCTTTTAAGCTAAACCCTTCTTTGTATAAGGCTTCGGGGAAACTCATATCGGCCGATAAAAAAACATCGAAAGGCGCTCCATTTTTTATCTGTGTTGCCAAATTGCCAGATGCACCTGCAATGGGCTCTATTTTAATGCCCGTCCGATTATTAAAATCCTTTTGCAGCACTTTAATAACACCTTGCAGGTTAGCTGCTATCGCGACCTTTAAGCCTTGCGCAAATGATCCAACCGAAAGGCTCAAAAGAACCGAAACAACGACAATAAATCGTTTTAACTGATTGGTATGGGGCATCGTCATCTTCATAAAAACGTATTAACCATTAACTATTACCAGCATTAATTAAAAGTAAACCCTATTTGTAAGTTTAAACCTAAAGATGTTGGTGCGCTATTACCAAACCTTGCGGGAAGGGACAAAGCCACAAAGTAATTTACATCTTTTGTACGGGCATAAACCTGGTTAAATACCGGTGTAAAACCATAACGGCCTGATGTTTCAAATGCCAGGCGTGATATTATGGTAAATCCGTGATCAAAGCGAAACATGGTGCCCGGGTCAAACAACAGGTTGCTCATCTTGCTTGTTCCGCCCGATGCCTTTACAGTTGGTGTAAACTCATAACTAAACCCAAACCTGTCGCTATATAAAACATTTACACCTACCGGGAAACCAATACTTGTAGTATGATTAGAAAAATTTGGTGTGAATTTTCCGGCTGATAAGGTTTCTAATGGCAGTATAAAGCTTAAATAGCCAACTACTTTTGGATACTTGGGTTTGGCGGTTACCTTCTGATAAATTGCCCCCTGATATTTTATTGAATCAGGGGGCACCTCCTGTATCTTTTGCGCGGATACAACTTTTGGTGTTAACAATACCATGATGATAGCCATCAAAGCAAATTGCAGGAGTAAGTTTTTTTTCATAGTTGATTAAATGCAGGGATCGATAGAGCGTTATATTTTTTAAAATATAATGATAGCAAAAAAAGGAAAAACTTTCATTAAATATTTAATAAGCGGCCCGATAGGGTGGTTTAATAATATATTATGACTTTATACTTACATTTATTTATCCGGACAACAACTAATATTGGAATAATAAGATGAACATTAGCCCGATCTGATAAACAAGAATAACTTTCAACGATGGAATCAACGTTCACAATAAACGGCAGAATATGGTTAGAAAAAGATGGCGAGAAAGTGTTAGGGCATGGCCGTGTCGAGCTGCTCGAACGCATCCACAATTCGGGGTCAATCAGACAAGCTGCACTTCAAATGAAAATGTCTTATAAACAGGCATGGGACATCATTAAACACATGAACACACATTTCAGTTCCCCGGTTGTTATCCCTCAACGGGGAGGAAAAGGGGGAGGCAGTGCATTAGTTACCGAAAATGGCCTGAATATCATTTCCGAATTTCATCAACTGCAAGAGAAATTAAAAAAGTTCTTAGAGGTTAACAGCGTTAATATTGCCTACTGAATTTGTCTGAACCACGATTAAACTGATTTTTTTGATTCTCCAGATGTCTGCGGATATAGGTTTTTTGGAAAAGCAGGTGCAGCGGTGCTTGGGTGCTGTAGCCCTGATATACGCTTATACTACGCGAGGCGTTAGGCGCGGAGGCCGGTATCGCTGCTATTGGGTTTATTGTTGAAGGGATTATCAGGCCAAGTGAGTGGAAAGGTGTTATCCAGAAAACTCCATAAGCGGAAGGAATAATTAAAGGGATAAACATCAAACGACCAAACATCTATTTGGGTATTTGCCAGTACATTCATTCTTACATATTGTCTTTCAAATCTTCCTAAAAACCAGTTTGTTATTCACTGGCAAAATTTTATTTTTACGAAGTACGATCTAAAGCTTTAACCCTTAACACTTTATTTTATGAGAATCCTCGCTTTGCTGGCTGCCGTATTGCTGTTACCCTGCCTTTTGACGGCGCAAATAGCTGTTGCCCCGAAAAAGACCACCCCGCTGCCTATTATTGATGTGCATGTGCATGCTATGAAAGTATCGCCGGGATTGCCGGCTATGTGCCCGTGGTTTTTAAGAGATATGCCGGGCAGCGATCCTGGTTCTCCGCCGCCACCTTTCCTCAGCACCGGCTGTGCCGTACCACTGCAACCGGCTCATTCGGATAAAGAAATGCAGGATTCTATAATGGCCACCGTGAAGCGCTTGAATATGACCCTGGTAGTTTATGGCGACCCAACCATTATCCGCAACTGGAAAAAGGTAGCCGGCGACCGTATAATCCCGGGTATCGGCGTTAGTTCGCCCAAGGACATGACAGTAATGGCGTTTACCGATTCGCTTTCTTCGGGATTTTATAAAGTGATGGGCGAAGTGGCGCCGCAGTACCAGGGACTGTCGCCAAGCGATATGTCGCTGGATGCTTATTTCGCGGCAGCCGAAAAACTAAATATTCCCGTTGGCATTCACATGGGTACCGGCGGTAATGGTATGGCCAACCTTACGCAGCCCAAATACCGGGCGTCAATGGGAAATCCATTATTATTAGAGGATCTTTTGGCCCGTCACCCCAAATTAAAAATATGGGTAATGCATTCAGGTTACCCCCTGGCAGATGATATGATAGCCCTAATGGGCGCAAACGCCTATGTTTATTGTGATATGGCGGGTTTAATTTGGAGCTATTCGCAGGTAGAGGTAAATGCCTACCTGAAACGATTGGTGCAGGCTGGCTTTGGCAAGCGCATTATGTATGGCACCGACCTGTTGATTTGGCCCAAACTGATAGAAACCTCGTTGAGTGTGATTGAAAATGCGGATTATTTATCCTATGACCAAAAAAGGGATATCCTGTTTAATAACGCCGTCCGATTTTTCAGGCTTGATCCCGATAAGTATAAATAGTGGGGGGAATAGGAAACCCAACCGCCATATCATGGCCTTTTTTTGTCTTTTGAGTGAGCAGCTTGCAGTATCCATTTAACACAAGCCTGCTGCAGCATTTAGTTGTACTCGTCCAATGCATCTATCCGGCCCGGCCTTAGTGCTCTTAAAGCCCTGTTGGCTTTTGCGGGCGGAGTAGCGGGCGTATGCGGCGTAGCCCTGCTTGCCCTATCGGCTTTTGGCGACATCGACATTCTTCTTATAATGTAATGCCCTTCGAAGAATTCCCCTAAAAATGTACCGTCTTTTTTCCAGACTTCGCCTTCACTGATCCATCCTAAGTAATTTGAACGTTTATCAAAAAATTTATCATTATAGATAAACCCAAAGTATTCGCCATTCCATCTATACACAAACTCTACCATGTTTACCGGTTTTAACTTCAAGCTGATAGATAACCGTGTGGATATAACACTTCTATCTCGAATTAGTTTCTTATACCATATTAAATAAAGAATTGTTTCATTATTTTTCGTTATAATTAAAATAACTGGCTTTACACCAAAAACGACTTCTTCGGCAGAATACTACTTTTCTCACATTTAAGTACTGCTTTGCACTCGTTATCTTAGGTAAAATTAAAAACCAAAAGCATGAACGTTTTAGTAAATCACCAAATCACCGATCCCGACGCATATTGGGCCGTATTAAATGCAAATCCCCCACTTCCAGACGGGTTTAAAATTCAAATTTTTATGCCGGGTACAAACCCAGCCGAGGCGGCTTGTCTCTGGGCTGCACCCGATGTGGATTCATTAAAGTCGCTTGTAGATAAAACTGTTGGGCACGCCAGCAACAATAGCTACATGGTTATTAATGATGTAAAGTCGTTTGGTCTGTAATAAGTCCATGAGGTCCAGGCTTTAAAAGGTCTGCATGAAAACAAAAACCGTTTCTAACCGGGCGGTTTTTTCGTTTCTATGCAATTGTAAGAAAGACTAATCAATTATATTTTGGAACAAAGCTAATCCATCAGCTACCAGGTACCAGCACCAATCCTAAAAAGCCTTTTCTTGCTTCAGGATTAAGGAAAGCTGCATATTTAGGTGTGGCATAAGCCGTGTAACCCGGAGGGGCGGCTGTACCTGTTGCGCGCATACCCATCATAGCGATTGCTTTTTGGGCAGTGCTCAACATTGAAACCGGCATATCGCAAATTATTATCTGAATTTTACCGGTATCATCTTTCTTAAAATCAATAACTGTATTGTACTCCTCGGAGCGATAGAATGCATCGGTAGTCGTTTCCTGTGTCTTTTTAAACTGACCAAGGACTGTTAAATAACCTACCGCAGAATCCACTGGCAACCGGAGTTTAGTTACAAGTGCCGATATCTGACCTGCCACCATATAGTTAGGTACAGCGGTAGTTTGCTGGGCTTTTGCGTTTATGCCGGCGATAATTAAAATAAGAACAGGAATAAGTTTGGGTTTCATGATCTGCAGTTTGATTGGAATAAAAATACATAGTCAAGGTAGGGACTTAACCGCAATCAAAAAGTGTGAAATAAGTAGTAGTTTATGAATATACTGAAGTCACAATAAGTTTGCTTAAGCAGCTTATGCGGGGGGTGTAAAGCGACTAAAGAAGACCGAAAAAGGGGTGAAGTTATTGCACCCAGCGCTGCGGAAGTTAGCCAGGATGACAAGCCGGACTAAGGTTCCACACTCAGAATCAATTAATTTTAGCAATTTTTGCCAAAGGCAGGGCGGCTTTTGTCATTTTTTGCGATTAGCTTATAAACGGGTCCTTATAATAAGTAAAAAGAATAATGCTCTATCGTATTAACCCAAATTCAGTACAAATTGCGGTAGACGGGTTGCCATGCCTCATAAAGTAATTATGGTATTACGATTTATGATAGTAGCTTTAGGTATCAAAACACTAAAACCATTATCATGAAACAAGTAATTTTTCTGCTGGCGATTATGGTAGTTACCATGCAAAAGCTAAGCGCTCAAAATACGGCTGGTACTGCCGTTGCCGACACCGTTTTACATAACTCCTGGTATTTTGAATTTGCCGGAGCAAGTTTATCAGGGGCTACTATTAATTACGAAAGGTTCTTTTCAAAAGATCCGGGTGGATTAAGTATTCATGGAGGTGTGGGAGGAGGCATCGTTCCTCATATATTTGATTCGGGCGCCGATTTTTTCGGCGTTTTAACCGGTGGGCTATCCTACAATATTCCTGTATCAAAAGATAAGAGAGGGATGATCGAGTTTGGTGGTATTTATAGCTATTATTCGGGAGGCCTTTTGAGGCAGTTTGGGGATAACAACACTGTATCAGCTTCGGCACCTGCGTTGCTGGCCGGATGGCGGCGTCAAATCGGTTCTGGCAAAACTCACATCAGGATAACGTTACTAGCATTTTTTGATCAGCACGTTTCTGTAATACCCTGGGTTGGGTTCAGCGTAGGGCGTAGGTTTTAATCGTTGCTGTAGAAATCATGGTCGATAGTCGATTGGCCATGGTCGATAGACTTATCTATTGACTATGGACTATTAACGGACTAAAAACAAAGAAAGCCCTTGTGTTTCCACAAAGGCTTTTTGTTTATGCCGTTTAAGGCGATAAGATTGGG
>JANYAB010000115.1 GCA_025355225.1 Bacteroidota bacterium | reverse complement strand
GATATGATATTTGATTATAAGGGTACTTATAGTCAACAGGCACCGGAAGCCTATGAAACATTGATACTGGATACTATGCTGGGCGACCAGACCCTGTTTATGCGGGGCGACCAGGTGGAAGCCGCCTGGGAATTGGTTATGCCGATATTAAGCACATGGCAAAATAAAAAGAGCTTGAATTTCCCTAATTATTCTGCCGATTCATGGGGACCGGAAGCTGCTGAAGCACTAATAGCACGCGACGGGTTTAATTGGTTCACACTTCCCGTTAATGGTAAAAAATAACTTTGATGAAGATAAACGTATTTAAAACCGAGGATGAAGTACTCGATGGCTTAGCCAACTATTTTGTTGAAGTAGCCGCACATTCAATTGCCAGCCATGGACAATTTTCTATAGCGCTATCAGGCGGAAACTCGCCCAAAAAACTATATGAGTTACTGGCATCGCCTTTGTATAAAGATAAAGTAGAATGGAGTAAAGTGCATTTTTTCTTTGGTGATGAACGGTACGTTCCAAATACAGATCCGCAAAGCAATTACCTTATGGCCAAAAAAGCTTTACTTGAGCCCCTGGATTTGAGTTATAAACAAATATTTCCTGTTGATACGTCTTTGAGCCCGGAAGAAGCTGCCAAAAAATATACCCTTGACATCAATTATTATTTTGCCGGCGTCGATGTTCGTTTCGACCTGGTATTATTAGGTCTTGGAGACAATTCCCATACGGCTTCATTATTTCCGCATACCGCGGTTCTGCACGAGAAAAAAGCGGCTGTTAAAGCAGTTTTTTTAGAAGATCAGCAGGTGTTTCGAATTACCATGACGGCCCCGTTGATCAACCAGGCCCACCACATAGCCTACCTCGTTTATGGTGCAGGTAAAGCCATCGCAGTGCACCATGTAATTGAAGATAAAAAGGACATCGAAAACTACCCGGCACAACTTATTAAGCCGATTGATGGCGATCTGCAATGGTTTTTAGATACCGATGCTGCCTCGAACCTAAAATCAACTTAATTGGCTAATTAATATACCTGATTTTTATTACCACCTTTTTAACTTTGGTGGTATCACCACTCTCTATTTGAATGTTGGGGCGGTGGGCATCGCCGGGGAAGAACAGAAAGAAAATTTCGGGTGATGCGACGTAATATTTTCCTTCAGCAGTGTAATTTGCTGCATCCTTAGTTTCGTCGTAAGGATTTGTTATTGTTGCCGATGTTACCAGGGCAACGCCGATCTTTTCTTTTCCCCTGATAACGTGTTGCAGGTCAATATATTTGCGATGCGATTCCCATGCAGACTTTTCAAATTGCTTTGATGGCGCTTCTGTTATCATTGCGTAAACATCATCCCCATCAATAACATACTTCCCGGGAGTTAAGATGTCCAGATTTTTGTCGTTCAAAAATGCAAATGCTTTATCCCAGGCGGCTTTGTTCTTTTCATACTGCCTGGCAAATTCAACATTATTAGTTGACGGGTGTATTGTCAACGGTGTCCCATTGCTCCATACTTTGCTTTTAACCCATTTTTCGGCATTTTTTGTTGTCCACATAGTATTCGTTGTTTGTTGGGCCAAAACATTGCTGCTAACAGCACCAAGAATTATTAACCCTAAAAAATAATGACTGAAAACTCTCATTGATGCTATGATTAAGTTGAGCAACTATTGTACTGACAAAACTATTATTTGTTAGTACAAAGTACAATTTAAATCGAACATAACGAGGTTTAATAAAATGCCGGATTTTATTTCGAAAAATTAGGTTTATTTGTTTGGTAAATACCCGATCTTTTGCAAGTTTGCATCAATTGAATATTAAACCGATCTCAAATTGAAAATAATACACGGTGTCCACCCCGATGATTTCAAATCTTACCAAACCGCTTTGATACGGGAAAGATTTTTGATCGATAATATAGTACAGCCCGACCAAATTAACTGTGTTTATACGCATTACGATCGGATGATCGTGGGTGCAGCTCACCCGGTAAATAAAAGCGTAGAATTGGAGAACTACCCAAACCTGCGGGCTCAGTATTTTTTGGAGCGAAGGGAGATAGGTATTATCAATGTGGGCGGTGATGGTGAAGTAATAGTTGACGGTCAAACTTTCAATGTAAACAAACTGGACTGCCTGTATGCAGGCAAAAGGGTAAAGAATATTACTTTTTCGAGTAAAGATCCGCAGCGCCCTGCTGTATTTTACATTCTTTCGGCTCCCGCACATACGGCTTATCCAACTACCTTGCTAACCCATTCTAACGCAGCAAAGGTGCACATTGGCAATGTGGCAACTGCCAATAAACGGACCATTAATAAATATATTCATCTTGATGGCATAAAGAGCTGCCAGTTGGTAATGGGCCTGACCATTTTGCACGAGGGCAGTATATGGAATACCATGCCGCCGCACACCCATGACAGGCGTATGGAGGCCTATTTTTATTTTGATTTGCCTGACGGACAAAAAGTATTTCATTACATGGGCGAGGGAGATGAAACGCGGCATATTACAGTGAATAACTATGAAGCCGTAGTTTCGCCTCCATGGAGCATACATGCGGGGAGTGGCACCGCAAGCTATAGTTTTATATGGGGCATGGCAGGAGAGAATTTGGATTATACAGATATGGATGCTATTGCTATACCAGATATCAAATAAAAAATTAAAAAAGCGAACATTGGAAAATAAATATTCTTTAAAAGACAAAGTAATTGTGGTTACCGGCGGCACGGGCATACTTGGTAACTCGTTTGTGAACGGGATCGTCGAGGCCGGCGGGACGGTAGGCATACTCGGCAGAAACGAAGCAGTTGCCAATGAAAGGGCGGAAGTGATCAATAAAAATGGGGGTAAGGCCATTGCCCTGGTGGCTGATGTTCTGGATGAAAAGGAATTAATAGCTGCCAAAAACTTGATGTGGGATACTTTTGGAAGGCTGGATGGCTTGGTAAATGGCGCCGGTGGTAACATGCCCCAAGGTGTTTTACAACCCGACGAGGACATTTTTAAAATGAACCTCGATGGTATGAAGAAGGTAATGGAATTAAATTTATGGGGCACCTTATTGCCTACCCAGATATTTGGCGAAGCCATTGCCCGGACAGGCAAAGGGAGCATAGTAAATATCTCCTCGATGAACTCAAAACGGGCCGTAACCAAGGTGTTAGGATACAACATAGGCAAAGCAGCTGTTGATTGTTATAACCAATGGTTTGCGGTTGAACTGGCCAACCGCTATGGCGATGCCATCAGGATGAACGCACTTGCTCCGGGATTTTTCCTGACGGAACAAAACCGGAATTTGTTGACCAAACCAGAAGGTGGTTACACGCCCAGAGGTGAATCTGTGATCAGGAACACACCTTTTAAGCGCTTCGGCCACCCCGACGAATTAATAGGGGCACTGGTATGGCTGCTCAGTGATGCATCGGCCTTTGTCACAGGCTCTATGATCTGTGTGGATGGCGGATTTTCAATTTTTAGCGGGGTGTAATTTGTACGATATGATTTGGAAACGCCCAAAAAAAAGTTCATGTTTTGCGGGCGTTTCTAATCAATTCGCGGTAATGCCCGTAGTTTCACCGGTTCTTCCTTTGTTATCAAATATCTTCATTTTTACAACCCCTTTTGTTTTAAATGGTTGTAAGTAAACGGGGCTGCTAATATTAGGTTCCGAACCATTTACCGTATAATGAATTTTCATTCCCGGAAACTGTTGATTCGCCTGAACAAATCCACCTGTTTCCTTTATTCCTGCGGACGGTATCCAAAAGTTGCAGCCACCATGGTAAGCCGCTAATTTGGGCAGCTCGCGCTTACCCAGTTGGTTTACGAATATATTCCAG
>JANYAB010000111.1 GCA_025355225.1 Bacteroidota bacterium | reverse complement strand
GCCGCACCACTGACGTAATTACCGAGTTACCCGGAGCCGACCCGGTTACAAAAGTTGCTTTTGTAACACAACAAAATTTACAGATCCAAAATAGTTATAACCTTAATATCTATTCGCCCTATACAATCGCCAAATGGTGGGAAGGCAATGTAAATTTCACCGGCTTCTATCTTGGTTTTAAATCTAATGGGTTAGAAGGTGGAAATTTAAACCGGGGGCAGGCGGCTTATCAAGTCAGGACAACCCAGACTTTCACACCTGTTGCAGGGTATAAACTTGAATTGACCAGCAATTATCAATCAGCATTAACCTACGGACTTTTTTATGTGAAACCACAATACTCTACAGATGCAGGTATTAGCCACTCATTTGCTAACAAAAAGGCTAATATAAAATTCTCGGTAAGCGATATATTTAACACCCGCAGAAACGACGTTACCAGCAATTACCAAACTATTAATTTAGACATTATGCAACGACGCGAATCCCGCATTGCGCGTTTAACATTAACTTATAATTTTGGCAACAATAAAATAAAGGCCCGCCAGCATCAAACCGGCGCTGATGATGAAAAGGGAAGAGTGAAGGGGGCGAACTAGTTGCCCCCTGCCCCCCTAAAGGGGGAGACAAAACTTAAAGGCATTCGTTTAACCGGATGCCTTTTTTATTGAATCGGGTTTATTCCCCCTTTAGGGGGTCAGGGGGCTCCTACCATAAATACCGCGTTGCTGAACAGCAATTTGCCATTTTCCCAAAAACTGCGAAACAAGGGATCGTCTACCAGGTAAACTATCGAGCCACGGCCAAGTGATTGCACACCGAACAGCAGTCCGTCCTTAATTTTTTCTTTTGCCTTTTGTCCGACAAACCCTTCTACATAAGCATTTTTTTTAACGGTGCCCACGTTCCAGCCGTCATCACCTAAATAACCATATAGGGCATCATTTAATTTAAGGCTGAAGTAATATTTCTCTAAGCCAAATCCGAGGGGATGGGTGTTATCCAGGTCCAGTTTATAAATAGCGCCCGGAACGCTCGACCGAATCGATTCATGATCCCGGTCGGCATAAAGTTTTACCATCTCAGGTTTGTTTTTGCCGGTGGCCAGGGTATCGTCCTTACCGTGCTTATCGCCAGGCAGGCTTTTTATTGAGAACCCCTTTTTATCAACTAACAGAGAAATTGTATTTTCCAAGGCGATCAGCTTTCCTCCGTCGTGCACCCAGTTTTGTAATTTATCAGTCGGCATATCTTCGTAGTATCCATCCGGAAATATCGCTACGTCAAAATCATTCCACCGGATACGATTGAGATCCCGGTATCTTACCAGGGTAACCGGGTAATTTATTTCCTGCTCAAAAAAGTGCCACACTTCGCCCATCGCTTCCGCCGAAACACCATCACCGGTAACCAGCATTATTTTAGGCGGACGTACGAATTTGATAAAGCGGGAACCTATATCTGCTCCCTTATCAACAAAACCAGAGCTTAGGGGTACCAGCTCGCGATTAAATTCGCTGGCTGCGCCAAGTACAATATCATCAAAGTACTCATCATTGTTCCCGGCGCGTGTCATTACAAGGGATCCTGCTGCAAACTTCTTTCCACCAGCTTCAAACGGAGCCTCAGCACAGCGAACTTTGATATTTTTCTTCAATAGCTCGGCCAAAAACTTAACATCGTTTACCGACCGCCACGTTGATACATAGGCATAAGCACGAGTTTTTTTTGCAGCGGGCGAAGATGACGGATCCGCATTGGTTATTTTTTCCGGCACCGGTTTTATTGATTCCTCGAGCCCATAAGCTTTTAACCCGTAGGCATAGGGCAACGACCATGCGGTAATATCATAAGTATTTGAATCGGCGACAAAAGTTTTTGGTTCAAGAAGCACATTCAGCAATACCGATTTTGGTTGATAAGCATTGATCACCATGTCCTTGCTGCTTATACTAAATTCTTCTCTCTTACCGGTAACGTAATTGTAACCTGAACTGGTTGCCTTTACCCCATAACCATAACTAATCCCGTTTCTACGCAGCAATTCGGCAAGCCTGTTAATCTTATCCTGGTTATCGTTTTTAATAATATAAGTTTTGTATTCTCCCGGAGGGTTGGCCCGGCTGTTATCAAAATATTTTTTAAACTCCTCAAGCGCTTTTGCTGCGTTGGCCGAGGCAGCTTCAACCGTACTCAGACTGTTGGAAAGGTGGTGCGATATCCGGTCGGCAAGAGTAAGTGTATCCCCGCTTCGTGTCGCAATAGCTAAACCTGCCGCTATACCCCCTTGTTCATAGGTCATACCTATCGAGCCATTATATATAGGATAGGTATCACCATAAGATGGATAAAGCAAGTCAAATTCTTCTTTTGTAAAATACATCCAGCCGTTCTGGTCAAAATACTTGGCGTTGTTTTTACCTATTATGGTTTGGAACTCCCGTTGCCATGCTGTTATATCCTTATGGAAGGGTTCGGCAGCGGGGGCAAAATAATAGGGGGAGTTGTAACCCTGTTCATGAAAATCCACATGTACTTCTGGCAGCCATTGATTATATAAAGCTAAACGGGCTTTAGTCTCGGTTTGTGTTTGCCATGCCCAGTCGCGGTTAAGGTCAAAATAATAATGATTCACTCTTCCGCCTGGCCAGGGTTCCGAATGCTCACGGGATGATGGGTCGGCATCAGGTACAGCGCCTTTTACCGAATTATAATAATTAACGTAGCGTTCGCGTCCATCGGGATTAAGGCAGGGATCAATTACCACCACTGTATTTTTAAGCCATTGGTGCGTCCGGGTATTAGTTGGATTGGCCATTTCGAAAAGCGCCTGCATAGCCGCCTCGCTCGAACTGGGTTCGTTACCATGTACGTTATAACTTAACCAAACTATAATAGGTGTAGCTGCAGTGCTACCACCTGTCGCATTTCCAAGGCCAGCAAGGGATAAATTATGTTCGCGTATTTCATCAAGCCTGCCGATGTTTTCGTCAGATGCGATAAACATTGCTACCAGTGGGCGGCCTTCGTTGGTTGCGCCATACTTAAGCAGCCTTACATTTTTAGATGCATTCGCAACATATTTAAAGTATTCAACTATGCGGGCATGGGAAGTAAACTGCGAGCCCAATTTATATCCTAAAAATTCAGATGGAGACTGAATTTCCTGTGCGAAAGCTGTGCAGGCGAAGCTTAGATAGATCAGTAATAAAGTGGTCCTTTTTAACATATGAGGAAAGCTAATCTACGAAATAATATTTTGAATGTGATAATGTAAACAGGTAGGAAATTTTTGAATTGATGTTCTTAATTAAATTTAGCTAATTATATTAGCATGATTTTGATATTGGCATAATTATTCACCCTAAAATCTGCACATTTGCATATCAGCACATTTGCACATCAAAACATGACACCAATTCAGGCCCTGCAAAAATATTTCGGATATAGTGAATTCAGGCACGAGCAGGAAGCCATTATTCAGCATGTTATAAACGGAAAAGATGTTTTAGCGCTGATGCCTACCGGCGGAGGTAAATCATTGTGCTACCAATTACCCGCTGTATTGATGGATGGACTGACCATTGTGATCTCCCCATTGATTGCATTGATGAAAGACCAGGTGGATAACCTGAATGTCAACGGTATCCCGGCAGCTTTTTTTAATTCCTCCCAAACAGTTGATGAACAAGGGCAATTGACCCAAAAGCTTAAAAACAACCAGATCAAGCTGCTGTACCTTGCCCCCGAACGCCTGTTTGGAAATGAAAGCAGGCTGATCAGTTTTTTAAAGTCACTCCCCGTTTCGCTGATAGCTATTGACGAAGCACATTGCATTTCGCACTGGGGACACGATTTCAGGCCGGAATACCTGGCATTGGCCGGTTTAAAAAATGAGTTTCCCAAAATACCGGTTATCGCGCTAACTGCAACTGCGGATAAACTTACAAAGAAGGACATCCTGGAGAAATTAAATCTTAATGATCCTGCGATATTTGTTTCTTCGTTCAACCGAGCCAATATCACTTACAACGTTATTCCGAAAAAAAACAGCTTCGATCAATTGCTTTCTTTTTTAGATGAACATAAAGAGGATTCGGGTATCATTTATTGCCTGTCGCGAAAATCGACCGAAGAATTAGCGGAAGATCTGAAAAGTAACGGCTACTTAGCTGAAGCCTACCATGCCGGTATGGAACATGCCGATAAATCCCGCAACCAGGAAGCCTTTTTGAGGGATGATGTAAAAATTATTGTCGCAACCATTGCTTTCGGGATGGGTATTAATAAATCAAATGTGCGGTATGTGGTGCACATGGACCTGCCAAAAAATATTGAAGGTTACTACCAGGAAACCGGTCGTGCCGGCCGTGATGGCCTTCCATCCGACGCCTTATTATTATACTCCTACGGCGACGCCAGTAAATTGCAGCGTTTTGCCCGCATTGAGGGTAACGAAGCGCAAAGCGCCATTATGCTGAAAAAGCTGGATGATATGGTAAAATATTGTCAGCTGCAAACGTGCAGGAGACAATACCTGATGCGGTATTTTGATGAAGATTTTCCGGCTAATTGTGGCTCGTGCGATGTTTGCCTGAGTGAGTACGAGAAGTTTGACGGCACACTGATCGCCCAAAAAGCACTTTCGGCAGTTGCCAGGCTAAAAGAACGCTTTGGAAGTACTTATGTGATCGATCTGCTGCGCGGATCGAAAAATGAAAAGATGCGCGAAGAGCATAAACAGCTCAAAACCTATGGGATTGGCGCTGATATCAGTAAAACCGACTGGCACCGTTACCTGCACGAACTGGTTGCCCAGGGTTACCTCCTGATAACCGATGATGCTTATCCGGTATTAAAACTAACTACTAAAAGTGATGCTGTATTGAAGGGCGAACAAAAAATTGAGTTTATAGCAACACAGACCATTCATGAAAAGCAACCCGAGGCTATTCCATACGAAGCCGACCTGCTCAACCGTCTCAGAAATGTAAGGCGTGATATTGCAATCAAAGAGAATGTACCTGCTTATATTATCCTGTCGGATGCTACACTTGTCGAAATGGCGACTTATTTACCTCAAACCAGGGACGAGTTGCGTATGATCTCGGGATTCGGCGATATCAAATTGGCGCGTTATGGCGAGGAGTTTTTGCAAACTATAAAGGCTTATTGTGCCGAGTGGAATTTAACCTCAAAAATTAAACATAAAACACCCAAGCGGGAACGCAAGGCCAAAACCGAAAGAAGCAAGAGTGCCCCGAGATCCTCAGATACAAGGCTCGAAAGTTTTAAGCTATACAGAGCAGGTAAACCGGTTACAGAAATTGCCACCGAAAGGGGTTTATCGCCTAACACTATAGAAGGTCATTTAAGTTATTTTATTCAAACCGGAGAGATGGATGTTCTTGAAATTGTGAAGAAAGAAAAGATTCCCGCTATACAGGATGCCATTGAAAGCTATGGACAAGAAAGACTTGCGCCATTAAAAGAGATATTAGGCGAAGATTACAGTTATGGTGAAATTAAAGCAGTGATTGGGTGGATGAACAGAATGCAATAAAGTCTACACCGTAATTTGCAACAACTCCATCCTGTTCC
>JANYAB010000050.1 GCA_025355225.1 Bacteroidota bacterium | reverse complement strand
AACGGTGTTCAAGAAGGCTGCGCCGTTTTTTGGATTTTTTTGATTAACAGGATCATTGTTGACGCGAAATGACCTGAGCGCTGGATTGTTAAAGAATTGATACCTGTAAAATTACTTAAAACTGTAACTTTGCCGGATCATGTCTGAAGAAAAAGAAAGTTACGGTTTCTGGACTAAATATAAACGCTTTGCCAATACAGAGATATTGCTGTATGTTATCATGATTGTGGGGATCATATTAGGCATCATTATTTTTAGCTGATCAATTTTTAACCAGGGCCACATTGTAGCCGTCGGCATCAACTACCGTTTGATAAAAGTCCACCAGGTCCTGGTAAGTGTCTTTGCTGTAAGTGCCATCCCTGATCTGCAATTTCCTTTTGTATACCAGCTGATCGCCGCTTAGCGTCATCACAGCGGTAAAATTTCCAAAAGGCTTGTCAATTGATACTTTTAAAGGGTCTGAAACCAAATGGTAACCCTTTGGCAAAGTGTATGTTATTTCATCTTCTTCGGTGTGCCCTCTGTTTATGTTTACCGGTTTAACCCTATTCCTGGTCTGATATAAGCCTATCCTGCGCTTTACCGAGTTAAGCGTGAAAGAAAATTTTCCGTCACTTACAGATCCATAATCGCGTGCCGAGAGTTTAATATCTTCCGTTGTTACTGGTCTTTGACTTTTATCCTGTTTTAGCACCAGTTTGTCGATCTCGAGATTGTTGATCGGATAAATTCTTTTAATATCCCTTACACGTTCAGCTGGGGAATCATCGATTATCCATTCCCGGTCATCATAATCAGTGCCCTTAAATACGGTTTCCATGTCACCGGTAAGTTCTCCCGCATCATTAATAATAAAGCTTGCTTTTCGTTTTTCAAGGTTTTCTTCGGTAGTATACTTAGGTGTATGCATTAGCTTACCGCCGTCGGGCGTACAAGCCAAAACTATACGGTCATCGGTAAAATCACTTAAAAAACCAAAGGGCTTGGTTTGACTGGTGCACTCCAGCCAGGTTGTATCATTTTTAAACGGGATACATAAAATGACATGGTTTCCCTGCATACTGGCAAAGTCTCTAAGCATGCTTATTTTTTCTTTATGGTTTCCGTAAACGAGACAGTAGTATGAATCAATATTTACAACCTTTAATAATGAGCGGGTATAGTTTACCAAAGCTTTGCAGTCACCATAGTTCAGCTTGTCAACATCAGACGCTAAAAAGGGCTGAAAACCACCAATGCCTACCTGGATACTGATATAATGAGTTTTCTGCTGCATGTATTCATATATTTTTTTGGCTTTTAATTTCGGGTCGGCAATATTAGCCGTAAGTTCTTTTATATATTCTGCCGTTTGAGAAGGAACGTCTGTTCTGTCGCTCAGTAATTTATCATATTCCCATTTGCCCATTTCCTTCCAGTTATTAAATGAGCCCGTAATGTTTCCGTAAGCAAATTTTTCAGGCGCAACAATAACCCTGGTTAAATATAGATTCCACTCCGGGCTCAATGGCTCATCTTTAATGGCCTTCATATTATTGATTTCCCATGAGTAAGTTTTTAGGCCGTATTTATTATTTCCAGTGACCACCTTTACAGGAAAATTCAATTCTTTGTACCTGATATTGAAATCGGGATTACAGATAAATACATATGAACTTTTTTCTACCGCAAGGCCCGTTGTCGGGTTAGGTGTCCAATCTTCAAAATATAAAGTTTGCTTGTATTTAAGTTCGTATTCATATTCAATAGTATATGGGTATTGTGTGATAGCGGGGATGTAATGCTTTACTCTATCATCTTCAAACAAGGAGGAATTACTAATCGCGCTTTCATCTTCAAAATCACGCTCACCAAATTTCCCTATTAGTTTTCCAAACTCATTATAAGAACTGCCTTTTATATATTTTATTACGATGTTTTTGTCATAACGTACTACGATATGTGCGATATCATCACCGTTTTTATTTAAGACAGTAATCGCTCTTTTTACGCGATGGATCACATTATCGAGGTCTTTTACTTCAGTAGTGACTTCCTCATTCCTTACTACTGCACTTGCATAGAGAAGCAGATCTTTTGGAATAAGGCTTGCATCATAATTATTTTGAGCAGTTGAAATTATTCCCGGTAACAGCAGGCATAAAATTAAAGTTATCCTTTTCATTATTTCTTCTTAAATACCATTTCATTTTTTTCTGAAAGAATGATCTTATTATAAAGCTCTTTCAGGTAAGGATATTCCTCGGGCCCGTAAACCGATTTATTAAATTGGGTTACATTTGAAAAGGTAAATGTATTGTCCCTGCTGTCATATGAGGTCAAAAACTTACCACCCTGGTTAGGCATGGCAAAAGCCATATTCTGGGGAGGATTCTCAAAGATATATTGAGCAGGGAGATGTATAATAAACACAGAACGCTCATCAGACGGCATTCCCCAATCAACAGGGAAGTCGCGTTCAGCCAATTTGAAAGGATTCGTGGTGATCCAGTTCATGAAAAAAGGGTTAAATTTAAAATGTTCATGATTAAGATTGTCAGCGGCATCTAATTCTATTTCATAAATCTCTCCCAACGGCATATCGAGACTATCCAGGTTAGTAATGCTTGATTTAAGTATTTTCACTTTGGGCAGCTTTGAGTTAAAATTCTCGACATATTCGTCAACAGTATTAAATTTCTTTATTTCTTTACGTCGTAAATAGCTGCTATACCCGATCGAAAAACGGGTTATGGTTCCTTTTAGTTTACCGTTAACCTGTAAGGTAAGTTCAGCGTTGCAAATAACTTTTTCACGTTGCTCGGTAATCATGTCTATCCAATAAGAAGGTTTATCAAGGCTGAAAACCCGACCTTTATCATTCAGACATCGCAGTGGTAACATGCCAAAGGGGAGTAACTGATCGGTCGCATCAAGAAAGTAACTCTTATCCCCAATGTTTCCTTTAGCTATCACGTAATTAAAATCAAATAAATTAGGATACAAATTATTCAGAGTTCCATTAGCACGAGTTGAAAGCAGAACGGCTTCAGTACGTATTCCTGCAGAATTTAAGGCGGTTACCAATGCCAGGTTTATATCCCCTGAGCTACCGGTGTGATTGTCGAGCGCCTTACGTATGCCGTCATCGCTGCCAGCCTCATTTCTTTCATTCCATTTTATAGTATTTTTAATATAAGTATATATTGCTGAAGCCTTTTCAAGTTCGTCGGTTTTATTAACAATTAGCGGCATTATCCTTTCTTTCATCAAATCCTTTCGTTTAAGCTGACTGCCAAACGAATTATCCCCTTTAAGTAAATAGTCAATATCTTTCCACTCCTTAGAGTATTTTGTTTTGGCGCCGTTATTTAGATTGGTTTCCTCCTCTAACTCAAAATTTATAGCTGATTTAAAGTTTTTTTCAGCTGTCATATAATCCTCCTCGATAAATGCAGGCACGTCACTTATTCCATAAACGATGTCAGAACAATCGGCATTTGCAATTCCAAACGTAAAACACTTGCGTTCTACTGTTGCGCTATTTTTTGTAAGCTTTAAACTTCCCTTTAAAGAGGCGTTATAACTCCAGAAACCGGGTATATGAACCTCATACTCTGAATTGACCTTTGGGATATTGCTCTGAAAATTCCAGGAGTGAAAGTTATAAATATAGGGGGACACAACTTTGTAATTAATCTCTATAACGCAGCCACTTCGCAAAGCAGGCATAGCAAATTTCAAAGTGCTCCAATGTTTATTGTCCTGCACCCTGAAGACTTTCTTAGGATCAAGTTCGGCAGCTTGTATTAATCCGTTATCATCTTTATAAAATGTGATGCCTCTTATTTCCTGTACATCTTCGTAGGAATTGCCATTTCCATAAACGGGCACTACCACGGTTCCCTGGCTGTCGAATTCCTTATTATCAAAAAATTTTATTTTGGCATGGTATTCAAATGTGATCCTTAGGTCGTAATCGTTAGTCAGTGCTATCCTCGATGAACCATATTCCTGCAAAACCACTGCATGCGCCGAAGTGTCTTTATCATATTTCTTCATTTCTAAGGCTTTATTGTCAACTTTGCCATAGGGGAAATCCTGTGCCATTGCAGATATAGAAATAAAGAGGATTGTTAAAAAAAGAGTAATATTTTTTGTGATCATGTTTAAAGTTTAGGTCCGTTTAAATTTAATGCGAAATGTACAGATTAAATAGCTGAAAAAAATTTAATCTGCTGAAACTTTTTAAGACCTTTGCCAGCCTTGCTTGTTTTTATATAAAATGAAACTGAATTTAAAACGCCCCCTTGCTTTTTTCGACCTGGAAACTACCGGTACCCATGTAGGTATTGACAGGATAGTTGAAATATCTGTTATTAAACTCCATCCTGATGGGAGCGAAGACGTGAAAACATGGCGCATAAACCCCGAAATGCCTATCCCCATAGAGTCATCATTAGTGCATGGAATTTACAACGAGGACATTAAAGATGAGCCCGCGTTTAAAACATTGGCGCCTCTGATAGCTGAGTTTATTGGTGAAAGCGATTTAGCAGGATACAACTCCAACAAATTTGATATACCCATGCTGATGGAAGAATTCCTGCGTGCGGGCGTTTTATTTGATTTGGACAATCGTCATTTTGTTGATGTTCAAAATATATTCCACCAGATGGAACAGCGGACATTGAAGGCGGCCTACCAGTTTTATTGCAGCAAACAGATTATTAATGCCCATTCGGCTGAAGCGGATACCCGGGCTACAATGGAAGTTTTAATCGCACAGATTGAGAAGTATGAAAATGTAGAATTTGAGGATAAAAAGGGCAATCGCAATAAGCCTGTGGTAAATGATATTGAAGCACTTCATATTTTCACCAACATGAACAAGCCGGTTGATTTTGCCGGCAGAATGGTCTACAATGATTTGGGTGAGGAAGTGTTTAATTTTGGCAAACATAAAGGCAAAAGGGTAGAAGATGTATTTAGTGCCGAACCCAGCTATTATTCATGGATGATGCAGGGCGATTTTCCTTTATATACCAAGCGTAAACTGGAAGAGATTTATTCCAGGTGGAATGCAAAAAGGGTGGCTGAGCGCCAGCCTAAACCCGCGCAGCCAAAGCCAGCTGAAAATAAAATCAAAGCAGAATTGCCAAATTCGATTGAAAATAAGCTAAAAACAGAACAGCCAAAACCAGCTGATGACGCAGCTAAACCTGTTCAGCAAAAGCCAATAGAAAATCAGTCCAAAAAAGAATTTATTAGACCTGAACACAGAAATAATCAACCCAGCCGCCCATTTAAGAAGGAAGATGGGCCAGCAAAACCGGTCAATGAGGATATGCTGAAAATGCTGGCTGATAAGTTTAAGAAAGGACTGTGATTGGTTGATTAAGTTGGATTAGGTTGACATTCTTTAACCATTCACTTATTCAATTACGCACTCAATCAACTTTTTCAGGTCAACCAAAAAGCGTATAAGACCAACGTCAACCAAAAAGCGTACAGGACCAACTGTATCATAACCGTACGCACCCTGTCACATAAGCGAACAGTATTTATTTTAGGTTTAATAGATAAGCTATTGATAATTAATAGGTTAATAGTTTGGTATGTTATTGATACGTTAGTGCCTTAATGAGTGAATGTTAAATCATTAATTAAAATACTTATTTGATAAATTAGCAATTCAAAAATCATTAATTCAATAAATCAATAACTCACTAATTAAAGCACATGTTATCATTACAACACGTATCAAAATATTACCAGGTTGGCGGCAACAAAAATTATGTTTTAAACGATATCAGCCTCGAAGTTGACGAAGGCGAGTTTATTTCTATTATGGGCCCATCGGGATCGGGTAAGTCCACTCTGCTGAATGTGATCGGGATGTTGGACGAACCATCTGAAGGGTATCATTACTTTGTGGGTCAGGCTGTACATCAACTCAAAGAAAAGCAGCGTTCGGCCTTATATAAACAGTACATCGGCTTTGTTTTCCAGGCGTACCATCTTATAGACGAACTTACCGTGTATGAAAACATTGAAACTCCTCTGATCTACCAGGACTATAAAGGCTCAGAACGTAAGGCAATGGTATCTGATATGCTGGATAGGTTTCAGATCGTTGGGAAAAAGGATCTGTTCCCTGCACAATTATCAGGCGGGCAGCAGCAATTAGTTGGAATTGCCCGCGCGCTGATTGGCAAACCTAAACTGATCCTTGCGGATGAGCCGACAGGAAATCTAAATTCCAAACAGGGGGAAGAAATAATGGCGCTGTTCCGTAAGCTGAATAAAGAAGATGGGGTAACCATCATCCAGGTAACACACTCTGAAAAAAATGCAGAATACGGTACAAGGATTATTAATCTTTTGGATGGTAAAATTGATTCCTCAAGAAAATTCTGAACTACAAATTATAGAATATTAAAATGCGACTTAGTAAATACTTTTTAACACTACTTTTTTTTGCCGGCAGTATTTTAGCACACGCGCAGCAAAACGATACATTAACTCTTCAAAAATGCCTTGATATTGCTGTGAAAAATAATTTACAGGTAAAGCAAAGCGGTACAAATGCTGAATTGGCCCGTATTGACCTGGCTCAGTCGAGGGAAAACTTACTGCCTTCAATCAGTGCTAATGCTAATCGTCAGCTTAACCAGGGACGAGGTATTAACTCAGTTACCAATACCTATATCAACCAATCGCAAACTAACGATAGCTATAATTTGAATGGTGGCTTGACGTTGTTTAATGGATTTGCGCTGCAAAATGCAATAAAAGCGGCTTCATTGGCATACCAGGCCGGAAAAATGGATTTTCAATCGGCAAAGGATGTGGTTACTGTTAATGTGATAACCGGTTATTTATCGATCCTGAATGGAGAGGAAACGTTAAATGCGACCAAGAGCCAATTAGCAGTTGCAAACGAAACGGTTGGCAGATCAGAAACATTGGAAAAAGAGGGCGCCAATAAAGCAGCATCAGATTTGACTGACTTTAAAGGATCGCTCGCTTCCAGCCAGGTTGCAGTAGTTAATGCACAAAACGCCCTGGATGCCGCTAAACTTAATTTATTCCAGCTGATGAATACTCCATTTAAGCCGGGTACCGAATTTCAAAAATTAAACGCTGAAGATTTATCGGGAAACTATGGAGCCGATGCCGAACAAATTTACCAAACAGCTCTTCAGCAGCTGGCAGCTGTAAAAGCGGCCACGTTAAGGCGCGAAAGCGCTGAAAAGACTGTTAAATCAGTTAAAGGGTTGCTACTGCCTTCGATAACCTTAGGTGGCGGCCTGTTCACTTCTTATTCAAGCACCGCGCAAAAATCTTCATTTATTGATTCAGTAACTAATGCTGTTCCGGGTTTATTTGTAAACACGCCTACCGGGAAACAGTCTGTTTTTAGCACGCAAGCTAATAATTCTATCCAAAAAATAGGTTATGCAGATCAGTTTAAAAACAACTACGGTACTTATGTACAACTGGGTATAAGCATTCCCATATTTACTAATCGCATAAAATACAATAACGTTGCGAGGGCTAAAGTTAGCCTGTTGAATTACCAGAATATAGAAGACTATACTAAGATACAATTAAGGCAAAATGTTGAACAGGCATACTACAATATGACAGCAGCTTACAAAAGGTACCAGGCGCTAACTGAGCAAGTAAAGGCTTATACCGAAAGCTTCCGGATATATAAACTCCGTTTTGATTCGGGGGTATTAACATCTGTTGATTACGTTTTCGCAAAAAACAATTTAGATGCCGCAACCTTGAACCTGATAGGCGCCAGGTATGACTATTATATCGACAGCAAAATACTTGATTATTACCAGGGTAAACTATCTTTTTAATAAAGTAGAATTAATTTGGAAATGATAAATAATTTCTGAAATTTATACCAGAAATACTTAAGATATCCGGCTGATACCAATTGATTTTAATCAGGGTATTAACTGGATATTTCTATTTTTAGGTTATCCTGTTATGACCATAATCATACTTCCGTTATTTTTGAGCTTGCTGTTGATTGCAAGGGTTAACCTGTTTAATTTAAGCCCGTTTATAAATTATTTAAGCTATAAAATGCTTACCGTATAAGAATTTTTAATTTTAAATAACCTGCTTGTTATCAATACGTTGATTCGTTTTGTGTTATTTTAATATTATAATTGGTTAAAATATATTATAACAATTTGCTTGTTTAGTATTATGCTTATTGTATAGACTACACTATATTTAAAGGCCAATTAAAATCTAATGTTCAAAAAAGCTTTTACATTAATCAGTCTTGTTTTTTCACTGCTTTATTTGAACGGGAATGCTCAGCATTTAGCTGATAGCGGTATGTTAAAAATTCGTTTAAATCAGGAAGGATTTTATCCTTATGCACCAAAAATAGCGATTGTATTGGTCAATAATGGAAGTGATTATTTTTTCTTGCAGGAAGTAGGCAAAAAAACTGTATTTTCCGGTGTGCTGAAAAGATCAGCGCGACCTGATTTTGCTGGTAATTACACCTGGGTAGCAGATTTTTCAGCATATCACAAAACAGGAAGATATACTTTAAATATACCCGGAATAGGCAATTCATATCCTTTTGCCATAGCGAAGTCAGTTCATCTCAAAGTGGCGGATGCATCCATTAAAGCCTATTATTTTATGCGGGCTTCTATACCTCTGCAGGAAAAATATGCAGGCAAATGGCAACGGGCTGCAGGGCATCCGGATGATAAGGTGCTGGTCCATTCTTCGGCCGCAACCACTCAGCGCCCCGAGGGTACAATAATTTCTTCACCGAAGGGATGGTACGATGCGGGAGATTATAATAAGTATATTGTCAACAGTGGCATCTCTACCTATACTTTGCTCTCTCTTTTCGAGGATTTTCCGGAATATATGAAAACTGTTAAGCTGGATATCCCTGAGAGCGGTAATCAATTACCTGATCTTTTGAATGAAACGTTATGGAATCTTCGCTGGATGCTTACCATGCAAGATCCAAATGATGGCGGTGTTTATCACAAATTAACCAATGCTGCATTTGATAAGATGGAAATGCCCGACCAGGATACTTCGCCCAGGTATGTAGTGCAGAAGAGTACTGCCGCAACTCTCGATTTTGCAGCGGTAATGGCGCAGGCAAGCAGGATATTTAAGAAATTCCCGAAACAACTACCGGGTCTTTCTGATACGTGCCTTAATTCAGCCTTAAAAGCATGGGAATGGGCACAGAGAAATCCAGCTGTGCTTTACAATCAAAATGCAATGAATCAAAAATTCAGTCCCAAGGTTACAACCGGCGATTATGGCGACAGGAATGTGAGCGATGAATTTACCTGGGCAGCTTCTGAGCTTTTTGTTACCACAAAAGATAGTAAGTATACCACTTCGATAAACTTTGATCCCAATACTTTAATGCCTCTTCCTTCGTGGAACCAGGTGCGGATGCTGGGTTACTATTCTATCCTCCGGAACGGCGATTTATTAGTCAATACAAATTTTAAGGAAATGCCTCAGCTTAAACAAAGCTTGTTGGTCTTTGCCGATGAACTGATTAAAGATGCTGATAGCACAGCCTATGAAACCGTAATAAATAAAAGAAAATCTAATTTCATTTGGGGAAGTAATGCAGTAGCGGCGAACCAGGGGATGGCATTAATACAAGCCTATCAACTTTCACACAATAAGAAATACCTTGTTTACGCCTTAGACAATCTTGATTATATTTTGGGACGAAATGGAACAGGATATTCGTACGTAACAGGTTACGGGAGTAAAACGCCAATGCACCCCCACCATCGCCCATCGGTTGCCGATGGTATTACCGATCCGGTTCCGGGCTTATTGGTAGGAGGACCCAATCCGGGAATGCAGGATCATGTCCGTGTTCCTTCAACTGTTCCCGACGAGGCTTATATAGACGATGACAAGGCTTATGCTGTCAATGAAATAGCAATAAACTGGAATGCGCCATTAGCTTACCTCGCCAATGCACTGGAAGCTTTACAAAATCAGATAAGTAATTAAGACACAATAGCAATAGATAACCCTTTTATTTAAATTTAAACAGAAAATTAAACCAAACTCTTCAACATGAGACGGATCACAATAACCATTATTAATTTAATTCTCCTAAACGCGTTCGGCGCGATGGCCCAATCGCATAAACAAGCGGCCGTTAGCAGCATTGACAAAAAAGTTGATGCCTTAATTGCTAAAATGACCCTGGAAGAAAAAGTAGGCCAGATGACGGAGGTAACTTTGGATGTAGTTTCCAAATCTAACGCCAGTTCTCATCAGCTGGATCCGGATAAATTGAAGGAAGCCGTATTAAAATATCACGTAGGTTCTATATTGAATGTCAGTGGGCACGCTTATGACCGCAAACACTGGTATGAAATCATATCGGGCATTCAGCAAGCAGCTGCGCAGGATCGACTGAAAATTCCTGTTATATACGGCATAGATGCCATACATGGCGTTACCTATACTTTGGGCAGCACGCTTTTTCCGCAGGAAATTGCCATGGCAGCTACTTTTAATCGGGCAATTGTACGCAGGGCAGGAGAGATCACTGCCTACGAAACCAGGGCAAGTTATCTCCCCTGGAATTATTCGCCTGTTTTAGATCTTGGAAAATCACCACTCTGGCCCCGTATTTACGAAACCTTTGGTGAAGACCCATACCTGGTAAAAACCATGGGGGCCTCAATTATTAGGGGCTACCAGGGTAATGATGTGGGTGATAAATATCATGTGGCTGCTTGTATGAAACATTACCTGGGCTACAGCTATCCACTAAGCGGTAAAGACCGTACGCCGGCATGGATACCCGACCGTTATATGCGGGAGTATTTTTTACCGCCATTTGCCGAAGCTGTAAAGGCAGGCGCCAAAACAATAATGATCAATTCCGGAGAAATTAACGGCGTGCCAATTCACGGAAGCAAATATATGCTTACGGATGTATTGCGTGATGAGCTGCATTTTGAAGGAGTCGCAGTAACTGACTGGAGAGATATTCAATACCTGCACGATCGCCACCACATTGCGGCTACACAAAAGGATGCCGTAATGATAGCTGTAAACGCAGGTATTGATATGAGCATGGTGCCTTATGATTATACTTTTTTTACTTACCTGGTAGAATTGGCGAAGGAAGGCAAAGTGCCTATGAGCCGTATCAATGAGGCTGTTCATCGTATATTGAAAGTAAAATATGAGTTGGGCCTGTTTGAGCGCCCAGTTGGTAACCCGGATGACTATCCGAAATTCGGATCGGATGAGTTCCGTAATGTGAGTTTACAAGCCGCTACCGAAGCTATAACCCTGCTGAAAAACAATAACAATGTACTTCCTCTTAAAAAGAGTATCAAAGTATTGGTAACTGGTCCTACCGCTAATACACTTCGTTCATTGGATGGCGGATGGAGCTACAACTGGCAGGGCGATCTTGCCGATCAGCTTGCGGTTGGTAAAAATACAATACTTAAAGCCATAGAACAGAAAATAGGGAAGGGGAATGTAACCT
>JANYAB010000041.1 GCA_025355225.1 Bacteroidota bacterium | reverse complement strand
CGTTACCGCTGCTAATGGCCAGCATCTTGCCATTAAAAGATATCACATGGTCGTTGTTGTTGCGTGATGCAACGCCTGTATTGATCACGGTTGAAGTTAAGGTAGCCAAGTCAAAATTATAAAGCAATCCCTCCTTATTGTAGATCAGTGATTTGCCATCCTTTTTCCAGTTTGGTGCTTGCAATGATCCAGGAATTTGATAGATGATCTTACTGGTTTGGTTCGACAAGTCAAGGATCTCAATACTACTGCCAATATAATTCCGGTAGGGCACCAGGTCCTTGCCCGCCGGCACTACGATACGCACATTGTTGAATATAGCCTTTTCTGTAACATCCGGGTTGTGGGCGCAGATAAATAAACCAACATAAACGTCATCGCCAAGGTCGAGGCTGTCCAATTTCTCGGTAACAAATGTTTCGCCGCTGCGGGCAACAGACATCGTATAGGTATTCCCCTTTCTTTCCAACTGTATAACGCTGGCGCTGGTTAAGGTGGATTTTTTTTCCTCCGTGATACCCCCGACTGTGCGCCGGAATTGCAATGAGGTTAAACCATCGCCATGCACTACTGCATTAATATGTTTTGAATTAGTATCCAGCGATGAGCGCACCATCCATCCTATTTTGCGATGTGCTTCAACTCCCTTGCCTATAAATTCAGCATTGGCGCGCAATATAAAGTCCCCTTTCATTTTCTTCCAAACAAAATGGAACTCATCATGGGTGGTCCAGATGTTTGTTCCCGAGCCTTCCAGATGATACTGTTGCGAGCCGCTATCGTAAGTGGCGCTGCCTTTGTGCTTCACCAGGCCAACGTCCGACTGGTTATCAAATATGCCCAATTGATTGGTTTGTGCCCGCGTTTTAAAAAAACATACACAAAGCAGGGTGCAAATAAACAAGCAAACTAAATTCTTTTTCATTAAACTGGTGTTTGAGGTACACTATAATTGGGGTTCACTAAATTATAAATTACATTGATAAAAACTATAGTACTTTTTTATCAAATTTTATAAAATAAAAAAAGAGGAATGTTTATCACATCCCTCTTTTTCCAGATCAATAGTAATTCTTAAATACTTTTTAGCTAACGGTCTTTTCAACCTTTTTGATATGTTTTACTTTATAGCCGCTATAGTGTTTATGTTTGTGGAAGGTGTTGTGCACCTTTTGGCCAAGAGTTGTGGTTCTTTTTACCTTGTCTTCTTTTTTAACTACAGTTTGCGCGAATGACGTTATTCCGAAAGCGCATAGGAGCATTAATACAATTAATTTTTTCATGGTTTTTGTTTATTTGGTATAATAACCATGAAGCAGGCAAAATGTTTTATAATGAGCTACTTATGCATACTCTGCATTCAAAGGTAAGCTGAAAGAGAATTTGCTTCCTTTACCAGGTTCTGAGTCGATCCATAACTTGCCGCCATTTAATTCCACCAGTTCCTTGCATAACAGCAAACCTATACCGGTGCCTTTTTCACCCAAAGTGCCTGGCTGCGAAAAATGGGTTTGTAAGTAGAAAAGCATCCTTATTTCTTCGGCGGTCATTCCCTTCCCGTTATCTTCAATGCTAATGACTACTTTGCTTTCTTCATATTTTGAGTTCAGTTTAATACAACCGTTAGTGTCGGTAAATTTAATTGCGTTACTTATCAGGTTACGCAACACTACCTTAATATGATTTTCGTCTGCCAGCACTGATTGGCCGGGGCTGGCAAGGTTTACAAATTCAATATTTTTTCGCTGTAATGCATGGTTAAATGTTTGTTCCATTTCCACCCCCAACAAAAATATGTCCAGCCGCGAAGAATTTATACTTCTTCCTTTTATATTGTTGCCCGCCCAATCCATCAGGTTTGCTAAAGTTAACTCTGCGCTTTTTACCAGGGGACTAATATCTTTCATCAGCCAATTCACTTCTTCGGTCGAAATATATTCAACCTCAAACATTTCTATAATATTATGCAAATTAGCGAGTGGCGAACGCAGATCATGTCCTATCACTGCCAGTAATTTATCTTTAATATTATTTACTATTTCAAGGTTGGCTGTTTGCGCCTCTATTAGCTGTTTCTGTTTAAGCAGGGCATCGTGCTGTTTATTCAGTTTATTACTGAGAAGCTCTTTTTGTTTGTAAAAATAATAGGTTACTGATAGTATGGCAATTACAATAAATAGTGATATACCAAGTGTGATAATTGTTATTCGTTGCGATTTTATTTTGGCCTGAATCTCCAGACTGTTATGCTCCGTTAATGCCATATCATTGAGCCTGGCGTCAAGTGCAAAATAGTCCTTTATTAGCGCGGTATTTTTTGTTTTGTCTAAATTATTTAAGCTATCCTGTATCCTATCATACTCTTTTTGAGAAAACACAGCTTGCTTAAAGTCATTTTTCTGTTCATAAGTATCGATCAATGTTTTATAGGCCAATGATATTGCATCAACAACACCTATGCTGTCTGCAAGTGCGGCACCTTTTTTTGCATAGGCGATTGCTTTATCAAAATTGTGCAGTTGCTCATATATTAAAGCGTATTCAATAAAGGTATTGGCGCGCAATCGATTATTATGTGTTTTTACACCCATTTGGTAGGCGGTATCCGAGTAGGCCAAGGCCGCATTATATTTTTTTGTTTTGGTATAAATATCGCTTAAGCGGGCATACAAAACAGCGGTATTGCTTTGGTCTTTGGCTATCTTATCCAGCGATAAGGCATAGTTAGCGTATTTGATCGCTTCGGCAAAGTTGTTAAGATGCACACAAACATATGAGCGTTCACTATATGTTTCTGCCAGCCGGTCTGGATCGCTATTAGCAAAGCGTTCTGCATAATCTAAACTATTAAAGGCTTCTTTGTAGTCGCCTAGGTCGGCATAGGTGCGACCGAGTATATTGTAACAGTCTGCAATAAACAATGGTTTATTTTCGGGCAAATTATTTAAAGCCTTTTTAAGGTAGAACAACGCTATATGATAGTACGACTGGGACCAATAGACATAACCGATATTGAGGAAACTGCGGCCAATTCCTACCGGATATTTAGATTTTTCGGAAAGCAAGAGCGCATTTTCAGCGATTGATCGTGCCGAATCCGGGGCTTCAAGATAAATGCTAAAAGCAACGTCGTTCAAATGGTCGACGGTGTTTTGTACTGAAGTGCCGGTACTTTTATTTTTAGATGAAGATAGCTTTGATGTGGTTTGACCAAAAGTTTCCCTTTGTGTCAATAACATCAACATTAATCCTATAAATATCTTCATTTAGTTTAATACGGGAAAACAAACACAAAGTTCACAATAATGCATCAAATATATCATTCTATTCTGATATCATACACCGTTCACCCACAAGCAATTGCTTGCACATTTCCTCATCGTCCGGCATTTTTATCTGATCGGCCTCTTGTTTATAATTTTGCTTCAATTGCTTACGGCGCCTGGCTTCTATAAACCTCCTTACGTGATTCCTGTTTTCGAGTATCAATCCCGGCACCTGCACCGGTTCATTTTGTTCGTCCTTTGCCACCATGGTAAAATAGCTTGTATTGGTGTGGTACACCTGGTTGGTTTTAATATTTTCCGATATCACCCGGATTCCTACCACCAGCGAGGTTCTACCCACATAATTTACAGATGCCATAAGCGATACCAGATCACCCACCTCAACCGGCTGCAAAAAATCAACTGTGTCAATAGACGCAGTTACGCAATAATTCCCTGCATGTTTAGCCGCACACACATAGGCTACCTTGTCCATCAGTGATAACAAAATACCGCCGTGTATTTTTCCGCCAAAATTCGAATACGATGGTATCATCAATTCTGTTATTACTGTTTCAGAAAAACTGACTGGCTTATAGGGTGGGTTAATAGTTAAAGCTGACATAAATTGAATTTTTACAGTTTACAAGTTAATCATCAAAAAGGCACTAATGCAACTATTGCCTGATAATATAATCATTGAAATTTTTGAATTTAATAAAGCATACTTTATATTGCCTGACCAATGCCTGTAAAAAAAATCCTATACGCTGCTTTTATCCTTTTTTGTACAACGAAGTGTTTCGCACAAGGTACCATCGAAAAAAAAAGCCGCTTGACGGATAAAGTAACTGAAAAGTTTTATGTACTCAAAGACAATGAGCAAATTAAAGATGGCACTTACCAGGCTTTTTATAAACGCAAAATACCTATAGCGGTTGGTCACTATACAAAAGGTAAAAAAACGGGATTATGGTATTTTTACAATATCAACAGTGCTTTGTTTCAAGTTTATAATTATGATAAAGATTCACTGAGATACGAGGCACGTGAAGATACTACTTCGAACTTCAGATACCTGATTGACAAAGAATTGTCTTACGCAGACAAAGTCACCAAACCCATAAAGGCTGGGGGCAGATATTACGGATATTTGCCTTACCTGGGATTATATCAAACACCTTTTGATCCTTATTATTACGGAACATCGGATTGTGTAGCGATTATAGAATTATTAATCAGCCCTATGGGACGGTTGGCAAATTACAAGGTGCGCGTTTTTTCAGAAGGGTTAGAGTTTGACCAGACCGTAACTATGGATCTTAATTTATTTAAGGAAGAAGACAGAAAATTTATCCCGGCTACCTATAACGGTCAACCCGTACTTTCACGCATCATTATCCGATGCCAGGTGACTAAAGGCGGGGGGCTTGATTTTTTTAGATAAGCCTTTGCGGCAAACAAATGTCCAACCACAAACATCAAAGCATGACCCTTCAACATTTGAAATTGGACATCCGAAATTCAACAATTCAGCAATTCAATAATTCTATAATTCAACAATTATTAATGCTGATGGTGCCCATCAACTCCATGAGCGTGACCATGTGATAATTCTTCCGGATTTGCAGGGCGTACGTTTAATATGCTGCCTTTAAAATGTAGATCCTGTCCTGCCATCGGATGGTTAAGGTCAACAATAACCGAATCTTCCGCAACAGATACCACCTGGCCCTGGAAATGATTACCATTATTATCCTGTAAAGGCAATATGCTGCCAACTTCTGGTATTTCGGTACCATTAAACATATCCTTAGGTAAATTAGCTACCGCTTCATCGTCATAATGCCCATACGCGTCTTCTGCCGAAAGGCGAAAATCATATTGATCACCAGTAGAAAGAGTGGTCAAATTTTCTTCGAATTTAGGCAACATCTGTCCTGCCCCGTATAAAAAAGTCAGGGGTTGCTCTTCAGTAGCACTTTCTACTAAAGCTTCAGTGCCATCTTCCTGGTTAACATAAAGATCATATGTTAATGACACTACGTGTTGTGGTTCAATCTTCATTCTTTCCTTTTTTTTGATAAGTGCTTAAGTTCTAAATTTGTTTTAATGCTTCTTCAATATTTTCTGCTGGTAAACCACAGGTTTTATCCTTGCAGATAAATATGCGGGTTGCAGAAGCAAATTTTTCCTGCAGCAAAGGTAAACTTCCTTTTTTACCACCCAACATAATTTTATTCGGGATGTAATTTTTTTCAAATTCGACACGCATTTTGTCTGAATTCTCCCCCGTTATAGCAATTTCATAAACCCCGAAAATCTCATTCATCAATAGCGCGGCCCAGTTTGAATAAGATGAACCGTACCTGGCTATCTGGGGCGCTACATTGCGTAGTAACTGGGCGGCAATATCACCGTAACGGGCATTATCAAACAACAGACCCAGCTTTTTAAGATTATGAGCCATCACGGAGTTTGAAGATGGTATTACGCCATCCATAATTTCCGACTTTCGGGCTATCAACTGCTCGTCGTCATCGGCGGTGTAAAAGAAAATGCCATTTCCATCATCATAATAATGCACAATGGCCAGATCGGTCAATTTTTTGGCGATAGATAACCACTGTTCATCAAAAGTAACTTCGTATAGGGAGATCAACGCCTCAATAATGTTGGCATAGTCATCAAGGAAAGCAGTGGCCTCACCTAAATCCTCTCCAAAGGAGAGGACTTTAACAGACTCCCTCTCCTTTGGAGAGGGCCGGGGTGAGGCAATACGGGTCAATCTTCCTCCCTCATTTACCAGGTTGTTTAAAATAAACTGAGCATTTTGTAAAGCAAGATCTAAGTATTCAGGTTTGTTAAATGCCTTATAAGCATCACAAAGCCCCTTAAGCATCAAACCATTCCATGACGCAAGTATTTTATAATCAAGTCCCGGGCGCACACGCTTGTTGCGCGCTTCCAGAACCTTTTCGCGGGATGCATCGATTTTTTCGATGAACTCGTCAACGCCTAACCCCAGTTTATCGGCCAGATGGACTATACCTTCTCTTCTGAAAAAAACATTGGCTTGCTCTTCTTCCCAGTTGCCATCATCCGTAATATTATAATAAATACAAAACAAGTCGGCGTCTTTATCTAATATCTGCTCAATTTCATCCTTTGAAAATATATAAAATTTGCCTTCCACGCCTTCACTGTCAGCATCAAGTGCCGAATAAAAACCACCTTCGGGGGATGTCAATTCCAGCCTTATAAAGGTTATGATCTCATCCACAATCTGAGGGCAAAGCGAATCGTATTGCCACACCGATGCTTCAGCGTATAGGCTAATCAATTGCGCATTATCATAAAGCATTTTTTCGAAATGCGGTACATGCCATCGCTCATCAACTGAGTAGCGGGCAAAGCCACCGCCAATATGATCATAGATACTCCCAAAAGCCATTTTCCGCAGGGTGAGCTTTACCTGTTTCGCTACACTATCATCTTTCATCAGATGCGCATACTTCATCAAAAACAGCCAGTTATTAGGCATAGGGAATTTGGGCGACGAACCCATGCCACCCTCTTTTTTATCAAAATAACGTTCCCAGTTATTCAGTATAAGCACCAAATCTTCGCGCTTGTATTCGGTTTGTGTGCTTACCAGGTTTACCGACTCGTACTGGCGGATGCCTTCAGTCAGTTTTACGGCATATTCTTCAGCTTCAGCGGGCTTATTCTTATAAAAATCGGCCAGGTTAAATAACAAGCTCACCCAATCATTCTTTCTGAAATAAGTACCACCATAAATAGGTCGCTGGTCGGGCAGGCAAATACAGTTTAACGGCCAGCCGCCCCGTCCCGTCATCAATTGTATCGCACTCATATATATCTGGTCAACATCCGGACGCTCCTCCCTGTCAACTTTAATACAAACAAAATATTCGTTCATCACTGCCGCTACTTTTTCATCTTCAAAACTCTCGTGTTCCATTACATGGCACCAATGACAAGCCGAATAACCTATGCTTACGAGTATCAGTTTATTTTCATTTTTTGCCTTTTGCAATGCCTCCGCGCCCCATGGATACCAATCGACAGGATTATGGGCGTGCTGCAATAAATAAGGAGAAGCAGAATTGGCAAGACGGTTCATAGCAGATCATTAATTGGCCAAAATTGCACATTCAATTTGAAAATTTGGCAATTTGAAGGACTGAAAATGCTAACCAATTTTTGCCACGGTTAGAACTAATTAATAATGTCCTCTTAGGGAATAGACATTAATGATATTGTTGGTTACATCGTAAATAATCCGATGTTCCTCGTCGATGCGTCTCGACCATTTTCCAGAAAGATTGTGTTTTAAAGCTTCAGGCTTACCGATACCTTCAAAAGGATGTTCTTTCATATCAATAAAAAGTTTTTGTATTTTCTTTTGAATAGCCTTATTGCCTGATTTCTTCCAATACTCAAAATCCGTTACGGCTTTCTCGTAAAGGTCTATTTCCATAGGTTTTCCACGTCTACCCTAAGTCCTTTTTTACCGTCTTTTTTTGCTTTTTCTCCTTTAAGTACTTCAGCTACAAACGAAGGGTCATAAGGGGAATTATTATCTGTCTCGAAATCGACTTTTAACGCCTTAGCTATGGCTTTTAAAGCGTTTAATTGCTCCTTGTTTTTTGGGTGCATTATCACTGTCTCCATTTTACAAAAATATAAATTAATTTTCTC
>JANYAB010000330.1 GCA_025355225.1 Bacteroidota bacterium | reverse complement strand
TCAAATGATGCGCTACCGGATCCGATAATGATCGATGCCCTTAAGACAGTTAACGCCGCCCGACACTCATTTAGCACTGTCTCTACATTCCTTCGCGAAAGCAAGTGTTTGGACAGGTGATCATCATTACTGATGCCGCTCAAGTAAATGACCTGCTTACAATTAGTTTTATTGATAACCTGAGCAAAGTTTGCCGCTGAATATTCTTCAAGTTCGGCAAAATTGTGGTGTTGAGCCATGGAATGCACCAGGTAATAGGCAGCATCGATATCTTCAGGAAATGTCTCGATCGTTTCAGGAAGAAGCAGGTCGCCGGTAATAAGGGAAACATGATTACCGTAATCGCTTTTTTCGTGGAATCTCCTTTTATCGCGCACGAGGCATACAATATCATGCCCTTTTTTTAAAAGCAAGGGAATTAATCGCGTACCTATGTATCCGTTTGCTCCTGCAATGAGTATTTTCATTTAAACTTCAAAAGTTAAATCGAAAACAAATTATCAATATTCCAGTACGATATGCGGCTTATAAGTATCGGTTTTTACGGTCGCTTTGAGCTCATGTAAAATGCTATACAACCCAAAATTGGTGCGGTTTATGTAAATAAAGTGCTTTACTCCCCTGGGTTGTTTAAATTCCTGCATTTTGGATATTTTTTCACTAAAACCGTATAACTCGTCAAAAAATTCGGCTTTACTAAAATCAAAATAACTGTTAATATAGGGCTTGGCAAATAAACTGATCATTTGCTTGTACATACCGTAATAAAATTCAATCTGTTCCAGAGTATCCGTCTTATGGATCATGTCCAGCAAACGGAATGCGTTAATCGTTTCCTGCTTGTTTTGCAGGAGGTCAGAAGATATCAATGAGAAAAACGGGTAATAGAAGTCTTCCGGCAATTCCTTAACGCAACCAAAGTCTATTACACCTAACTTACCGTCCGGAGTAATTAAGAAGTTACCTGGATGCGGATCAGCGTGCACTGCCCGTAACTCGTGTTGCTGAAAATTATAAAAGTCCCATAACGCCTGTCCTATCTGATCGCAAAGTTGTTGCGAAGGGTTGGTTTGCAAAAACTCGCGCAAGTGCTTACCTTCCAGCCAATCCATCGTAATTATTCTTTTGCTGGATAATTCTGGGTAATACTTTGGAAAGACGACGTTTTCCAGATCAATGCACGCGTTAGAAAACTCTATTGAACGGCGTACTTCCAACTCATAATCTGTTTCTTCAAGCAGGCGCTCTTCGACTTCATTCATGTAGATATCCATATCCTTACCGCTGATACCCATGATGCGGAAAGCAAAAGGTTTTACCATTTTAAGATCGGAAGATATGGAATCACCAACGCCGGGGTACTGTATTTTGACAGCCAGCTTTTCGCCGTTTAGTTCAGCCCGGTGTACCTGGCCAATAGATGCCGCGTTAGCTGATTTCGCATCGAATTTATCAAATATTTTATCGGGTGATTTCCCGAAATACTTTTTGAACGTTTGAACGATCAGGGGACCTGAAAGCGGCGGTGCGTTATACTGAGATTGTGAAAACTTGCTGACGTAGGATTCTGGCAGCAGGTTCTTATCCATGCTCAGCATCTGGGCAACTTTAAGAGCGCTTCCCTTCAGTTCACTTAATGATTCATAAATGTCAGTGGCATTGTCTTCGTTCAATTGGGTTTTGTCCAGGTCAGGATTGAAAAGCTTTTTTGAATAATGCCTGATATAATTGCCGCCAACTTTAAGACCTGTTTTTACAAACTTGCCTGATCGTTGAACTTTACTGGTTGGTATGCTATTTTGCTCTTTGGGCGTGTGCTCACTCATCTATATTCCCGCTTATGTAAATATAATCCTATGCTTCTTAAAGGCTGCTGAACCCTATAGGCTCTTTCAGTCCACCATTCTTTACCAGGAACTTACCGTACTCGAAGAGGTTATCGATGGGAGAGCGCTCGAACAGGTCGAACGTAACGTTCAAGCCTTTTTCAATAGCCTCGTCGGTTTTTTCGAAGCTGGCGGAATCGTCATTTATCCAGAAATTAAGGACGAATACAAACTGCACCCATAATGCATCCTTATAACGTTTCGAAAAAAACTTACGATCCGATAATTCACCGCTTTCAAGTCCAATGTTCAGTATCCCGCTGCTGAAGTTTTCAAACACTTCTTTTAATCCTTCAAAAACACGGGGTGTAGAAAAACCCTTTGGAATACGTTTAATGGTATAAACCGCAAAACTGCGGCTGCCTTTAAGCAGCTCGAAAAAGCTATAGAAAAATGACAATGCTTTCTCACGAGCACTGTACCCGGGCCAAACGTCCTGACCCTCAATCTCTCCAATGGCGGTTTTTGCCAAATCTGTCCAGATGCTTTGTTCCAGTGCGTCAAATGAACCGAAGTGGTTGTAAAAATCAGCCTCGGTCATCTTATGCTTTTTTGCAAATATGTAGACCGATTTAGGTTGAATGCCTTCCGACAGTACATAGTCGATATAAGCTTTTTTTATGCTTTCTGTTGTTGCCATAATGCAGGTGCCTATTAATAAACGATGTAAAATTAAAGGTTATTGGTTTAGCAAATGTCATGCTTATTTAATTAAACACCTCATACTAGGGATTAGTAGCAAAATTCAAAAGCATGTGGGAGGGGTAACGATAACGTTATAGGTCACAAGTTCATAGGCTAAGGATCATTAACGATGTGCGCTCAACTCGTCGCTTACTTTTTACATTTTAAACGGGGGTCGAATAAGATCAGGGAAATACGGGTCATCCAAAGGTCATTTATGACAACCCGAAATCTTTTCGACGGTTCATTTTCGTAAACTTTGCAATTGTGAAGTGCTTTATATTATCACCCTTTTTTTTATTAATTTCCTGTTTTTTTATGATGAGAAGTTCAGCCGTTGCGCAAAATAATTTGAAACCGTTAACAGTGGGCGATGCTATCCCTGCTTTCACTTTAAAAGACCAGGACGGCAAGGTTTTTAACGTTGCCGATTATATCAGTAAAGAAATATTGGTGATCTACTTTTATCCCAAAGATGAAAGTATGGTTTGTACCAAAGAAGCCTGCGCATTCAGGGATAGTTTCGGCCAGTTTGCTAATTCGGGTGCGAAGATCATTGGCATAAATGACGGCTCTGTGGCCAGCCATAAAGCATTTCAGCAGCATTATAAACTTCCTTTTACCCTGTTAAGTGACCCTGGCGATAAAGTTTATGACCTTTTTGGGGTTAAAGGAAAACTATTTTTGACCGGTAGAAAGACCTTTGTGATTGACCTTAAAGGGAAGATAGTTTATATCCACGAAGCTCTGCTGGGCGGCCAGGAACATGCCGATGAGTCGCTCAAGTTTATAAAAGCGTCTATTGCGAAATAGGGTATCGGCCGGTTGAATGCAGCCCGTTCAAAATGGATCGCCTGCCTATCATAAAATGATGTATTTTAGTTCACTATTCCCCAAAATGCCCTATGATAAAAAAAATACTTGCCTTAGTCTTATTGACTTTACCATTTTGCAACAACTTGTTTGCGCAGACGCCTATTACCCGGGATGATGTTGCCGCATCTGAAAAAATGAATGACCTGCGCTTTAACGGGGCCAAACGGGATTCCATGCTGGATGGATTGTCCAAAAACGCGAAATTATACGCCTATTATCATTCCTTAAATTTAAGAAATGACGCCCCGCTTCCGTTATCGTTCAATGTAGCCTTACCAAATCTGGTGATACCTAAGAAACAAATCCCGGTTCATTTTAACATTCCTGCAAATGTTCAACTGCCCGAAAAGCCTGAGCAACTTGCTTTTTATAGTTTACCTCAATTGGCTTCACTGATCAAAAACAAGAAGATCAGTTCGGAGCGCCTGACCAGGTTTTACCTGGATCGCTTAAAAAAATATGGCCCTGTTTTGCACTGTGTGATCGAACTGACTGATACCATCGCGATACGCCAGGCTAAAAAAGCGGATGCCGAACTGGCCCGCGGAATTTATCGCGGCCCGCTGCACGGGATACCTTATGGCATCAAAGACCTGTTTGCTGTGAAAGGTACGCATACCACATGGGGGACACCGCCATACAAGGACCAGGTTGTTGATGAGACGGCTTTTGTTGCCAAAAAATTGGAAGAGGCAGGCGCGGTGCTGGTTGCCAAATTATCGATGGGTGAACTAGCGGAGGACGATGTTTGGTTTGGAGGGCTTACTCGTAATCCATGGAATATTAACAAAGGGTCGGGAGGTTCATCTGCCGGTTCGTCATCGGCAACTGCCGCGGGCCTAGTCCCTTTTGCTATAGGGACGGAAACTTATGGCTCTATTGTTGACCCTGCCATGCGCTGCGGCGTTACCGGGCTGCGGCCAACTTACGGAAGCGTTGCCCGAACAGGTGCGATGGTGTTAGCCTGGACCTCTGATAAGATAGGACCGATTTGCCGATCCGCAGAAGATGATGCGATTGTATTTAATTTCATCCATGGCACCGACAACAAGGACGCATCCGCGATAAATTTTGCCTTTAATTATACCGGCAGTGCCGACATCAAAAAACTCCGGATAGCTTATATCAAAAACTACATCGATACCCTGCCTGAGAACAGTACCGAAAAGCGAACGCTGGCAGTGCTTAGGAAAATGGGCGCCGCTGTAACCGGGATCAATTTTCCAGACAACCTGCACGGCGACGAAACTCTATCGCTTATTGTTGGTGCGGAATCAGCAACGGCCTTTGACCCCCTAACGCGGTCAAATAGGGACG
>JANYAB010000120.1 GCA_025355225.1 Bacteroidota bacterium | reverse complement strand
CAAGCGTAGTGCAATTGTAGTGGCAGCAAAATAGCATTTAAGCGAAGTTTACCGGATAATTGCAGAACGGAAAATCCCTATATTCGATAACCGGTCTTAGCCTAATGGATAAACACAACATCACACGAAAATTTTTGATAGCCACCCACGGCACTTTAGCCGCGGGGATAAAATCGTCATTGGATATTATTATAGGCTCAATAGAGCATGTGTTTTTACTGCAGGCCTATCTTGATGAACAAACATCGGTGGAAGCAGAATTGAAAAAAATACTGGCGCAGGTTGGCGACCACGACGAACTGGTGGTGTTCACCGATATTCTTGGCGGCAGTATCACCAATCAAATTCTGCAGCATTGTTTGCGACCGAATGTCTACATCGTTTCAGGGGTTAACTTACCGCTGGTTATTGAAGTTATGCTTGCGGACAGCACAACGCCGATAGAAGAAGTGATAAGCACTGCCATCGAAAATGCCAAAGAGCAAATGGTATTTGTAAACAACCTGTTGAACCGCCAAAACGAGGAAACAGCAAATGATTAAATTAACACGAATTGACGACAGGCTGGTGCACGGGCAGGTGGCATTTACCTGGGTACCGGCGCTCGGTGTCAATTGCCTTATGGTGGCAAATGACAAAGTAGCCAAAGATGAGTTTATGAAGATGACGCTAGGCTTGGCTAAACCTGCAGGTACTAAGCTACTCATCAAATCATTAAAGGAAGCTGCCGAATTTTTAAATGATAGAAAAAACGATGACCTAAAAGTATTACTGATCTTAAACAGCGTAAAAGATGCCTCTGCAATGGCTGCAGAAGTACCCATGATCAGATCGGTAAATGTTGGGGGGCTTCGCTTAAAGGATGGGGCCAGGCTGATATCAAAAGCGGTTGGTGTAAACGATGAGGATATAGTGATAATGCGCGACCTGCTAAGCAAAGGCGTGGAATTAGAAATAAGACAGGTGCCAACCGACAATAAACTGATGGTGGAAAGCCTTATTTAAAAACAGTATTAATTCAACATAAAAAGTGTCAATATCATTTATGCTCATTGCGTTGATCGCGATGTTCGGTCATTCCGAAGACTTTCTCGGAACAACGTTGTTAAGCCGTCCTTTGGTTTTGGGCCCGTTGGTAGGATTGGCACTTGGCGATCTGACTCAGGGCGTCATAATCGGGGCCACATTGGAATTGATCTTCATGGGAAATATCAAGGTTGGGGCTGCCATACCTCCCGATGTGGTTACAGGTGGTGTATTGGGAACAGCTTTCGCCATCATATCTGGTAAGGGTCCCGCTATTGCGCTGGCTATTGCTATTCCTGTTTCCATCGTAGCCGAAATGGTGATCAGCGGGTTATTTGTGTTTCGTGCGGTGCTAAATAAAAAATTCAATCAATACGCAGAGGATGGTGACTATAAAAAAATACAGCGCTTGCATATTGCATCGGGTTTATTGAGGCCTTTATTAATGGGCATCATTATTCTGCTGGCGTTACAACTGGGCGCCGGCGCTATGAAATCTTTTCTGGATATGATCCCTGTTTGGGTTCAATCGGGCTTGCAGGTAGCAGGCAACATGCTGCCAGCGCTTGGTTTCGCCCTTTTAATGAACCTGATGTTCAACAAGAAAGTGGCTCCCTACTTTTTCCTTGGCTTTATGCTGGCTGCTTATTTAAAGCTGCCAATGATCGCTATTGGCGGGTTAGGAGTGATTATAGCACTTATTGTAACCCAGGTTACTGCAAAGGAAGCGCCGGACGATGATGATGAAATTACCCAGGCACCGGAGGAAGAAATGAAAAAAACGCTTAGACTTACCAATCGCGACATACGGAACCTGTTTTTAAGATCGTTGGCGCTTGAGGCGAATTTCAATTTCGAGACCTGGCAAAATACAGGTTTTGCGTTTACCATAATTCCCGTTCTAAAAAGGCTCTACACCACCAAACAGTCGATGGCCGCCGCACTGAAAAGGCATCTGCAGTTTTTCAATACTAGTCCTTACGGATGCACGCTGATATTTGGTATCACAGCGGCCATGGAAGAGCAAAACAGCCAGGATAAGGATTTCGACGAGGAATCGATCAGTTCCGTAAAACTGGGTTTGATGGGTCCGCTGGCCGGGGTATTCGACTCGCTTTTTTGGGGTACTTTCAAGGTTATAGCCGCCGGAGTGGGTACGTCTCTGGCCATCAAGGGCAATTTGCTGGGGCCTTTACTTTTCATTTTGATATTTAATGTTCCGCACTTGCTGCTGCGATATAATTTAACCTTTATCGGGTACAGGGCAGGCACAAAATTTCTGCAAAACCTTGCGAAAAATAATGTAATGGACAGACTTACCAAAGGCGCTTCCATATTGGGTTTAATGGTGG
>JANYAB010000327.1 GCA_025355225.1 Bacteroidota bacterium | reverse complement strand
CGCAATGAATGGCAAAATGAGGACGAAGACGCACAATACCGCATTGACGGCGGCTATATCAAATTGATCGATTACCTTGTAAATGAGAGTAAAGCGGATAAAGCACAGTTGCTTTTAAACACTGTGGTAAAGCATATATATTGGGAAAAAAATAAAGCAGAGGTGATAACAACGGATGGGACAACCTTCCAGGCGGACAAAGTGATTATTGCTTTACCATTGGGAGTTTTGCAAGCCAGTAGCGACGAAGCAGGTGCCATAACCCTCCAGCCGGCTATCCCGGGCCATCAAAAAGCTATACGGCAAATGGGTTTTGGAGCTATAATTAAAATATTACTGGAGTTTAAAGAAGCTTTTTGGGAAAGTTATGAAACTACTGAACTGACGGCCAATAGCTTAAAGGAAATGGGTTTTCTATTATCTGATGAAGAAATACCCACCTGGTGGGCACAATTCCCTCAACACTCCACGGTACTTACGGGGTGGTTGGGCGGTCCGCCCCCTGAAAACAAAAAACATACAACAAACGAAGGTCTATTGCAACAAGGACTTCAATCGCTGTCCAACATTTTTAAATGCAGTATCGAAGAACTTAAAGCTGATTTAATCACTTGGAGTGTGGTCAACTGGACTACTGATCCGTTTACCCGCGGTTCATATGCCTATGACACCGTTGCAGCTGGTGAAGCGAGGAAAATATTAGCCAGGCCTGTGAATGATACAATATATTTTACCGGTGAATACTTATATGAAGGAGCGGCAATGGGTACGGTTGAAGCTGCGTTTACGAGCGGGATGGAAATAGCGGAGAAAATTATTGGTTAATTTCGGGTGTTGGAATAGGTACATATTTGTCCTCAAAATCTTTTACTAAAATCAAAAGCAAGCCTAATTCATCAGCCTCAGGAGTTCCCTCTTCAGCATGAAAAATTTCAACTGTTCTGGCAAGTGCTTCCTTGTATTCGGGTTCAGATTTTAAAACTTGCTTTTGTTTAAATTTAATATTCATACCTATCCAATCTAATAACACTTTTTAATTTAAGTGGATATTTTATTTATTCCCCCATTATGGAATTTGAAAAATCAATTTTAATTTTTGATCTAATTCGGAAATTTGGAACGGACTTATTGAACCGATTGCTCCTACAATAAGTGCTTTGTCAATTGTCGCGATTTTGCCGAGCCTTACGAGTGGAAGCTTTTTTATTCCATTTTTTGTTTGAGGTTGTAACCCAATATCAGTGGGTTCCTGCCATTGAAGTTGAGTGGTAACAACGGACACGGTAACATCAAGCGCAGTTTCTGATAAAATTAATGCTGGTCTTAATTTGTTACCTGTTAAATCAGTAAAAGGGAATGGAATAAGAACTATGCTTCCTTTCGGCATTTAATATTTCTCTTTAATATCTTTTACGGTATAAAGCACTTCTTCCTCATTCAAAAAATTAAAAGTCTCACTTTCTTCAGCTATCTTATATATCCCTTTTTGAAGAATATATTCTTCATGCTTTTTTAAAATAAAATCAGCAAAATCGGATACTTCTTCAGCCTTTTCCGCAGGCAACACATTAAGCGTTTTTAATGTTTTTTTTATAATCGCTTCTTTTGTCATACCAATTCAAATATAGCGAAATTTAATTTGAAGAATAAGTAGGTTCCCAATAATTCCCCGAAAGGATGATCATATCCAACAGCTTAATACTATTATCATAATAATCATAATCCTTTAACTTAAAGCCAACCAAATAATCCCACACATCATTGAGCCAGCGCTGGTTCTTTTTATCCACCATTGCGGATACTGCAAAGGGAGCAATAAAGCTCAAAGCCTCAAAATATCTTCCTTTGATATCGTAGCCATCTAAAGTGTAACCTGCAGAGATATTATCCGGCTTATTCCGGGTAGTTTCTCGTATCCAACGGTTGATCTTATCATTTATAAACTTTGCTCTGGGTTCGCCGGTTAGTAAGTAGTCTGTAGCGATCCGCCAGGGAACGCGGCAGGCATTATAATTATAATAACCATCATACCCCGACTCGAGGAAGTGCGGTGGGGCGGGGGTGGCTTTTTTATTGATGTGAACGATAAAATCGGGTATCAATCCGGCGTCCTCACTGTAGTTTCGTTGCATATAACCGAACAGTTTATAGTTATTGTCGATAGTTTTACCCCATCTGGTATCATGTGTAGCTTTTTCAAATGTCTTGAAATGAGCGGGCATAAAGTCTGAGGAGCGGGTATCATAATAATCCTTGCTGTCCCATTCTATCGCGTCACTCAATAAAACTGAATAGGTATGCGGATTAATTTCGTGCTGTATAATTGCTGTTATCATACTACGGGCTTCCTTTAAGTAATTGATACTGCCGTTGCTTCCCCATTGCGTGTTCGCCAGCAATAGCGAGTAAGCAATATCCATATCGCCGTCGGTTGCCGAACTTTTATCCTGGTCGCGGCAGTTTTTATCCTGCGCCCATGCCATCAGGTGGGGATGATTGCCCGGATGTGCCTTATAATAATAATAAAGACCATCGTAAGTCGATTTTGCCGATGGATCTGCGTCGGCCATCAGGGCTGTAATGATCATGCCATAACCCTGTCCTTCGGATACACATTGTTTGTTCCCTTTTCGTTCAAACCAAACAAAATATTCACCCGGATTGCAGCCTGTTTTGATGTATCTTTTTTCCCATTGTTTATAAAAATCAAGCACGCTTCGGTCCAGCTGTCTTTGCGAAATATAATCAGGTTTGATTGTACCTTTAAAATACTGCACATGCTGAGGAAATGGTTTTAAAGCTTTTTGAGCAAATGAGGGAATGTCAAAAAAAAGTAAAACAATAATTAGTACTTTTAAATTACGGCTCATAAAGTAATTTCGTTACAGAGATGGAAAAATACACTTTTGACAGGTAAATATTTGTTGTTTAATATAATATGGTCTTTTTGGTGCTTATGATTAAATCTAATTACTATATTCAAATTGTGGTATTAAAATTTTCGTAACAGCGATAATACTTATACGTCAGTATTTCTTATTGGATATAATTTTACTTTTGTTGTGTCAAAAATACACATATGCTGAACGTCTCCTTAAAACACTTCATTTTACTTTTCCTGAGTGTTTTATATATATTCCAGGTGCAAGCTCAAAAAGTGCTGACGATGAAAGATGCAGAGCAAATAGCGCTCAGCAACTATGGCTCTATAAAAGCAAAAGCCAATCAGCTGAATGCCTCAAAAGCTTATCTAACAGAAACAAAAACCGAATACCTGCCTGATGTAAATCTTTCAGCCCAGCAGGATTACGGAACTATCAATGGGCAGAACGGACCGTTATATGGTTATCGCGGATTAAGCGTTGCATCATCGGGGCCTGCGTTTGGAAACCAAAATTGGAATGCGGCCTTTGGGGCTCTGTATCTTGCAAATGTTAACTGGGACTTTTTTACGTTTGGCAGGGCTGTTGAAAAAGTGAAAGTTCAAAAATCTGTGGTTTCTCTTAATGAAAACGATCTGGCACAGGAGCAGTTTCAGCACCAGGTAAGAGTCGCTT
>JANYAB010000752.1 GCA_025355225.1 Bacteroidota bacterium | reverse complement strand
GGTAAAAACTTGTATAAGGTGCGCATGGCTTTATCCGCTAAAGGCAAAGGTAAAAGCGGAGGCGCCAGGATAATCACTTATGTATTGCTAAAAAATGACGCTGTTTATTTAGCCGCGATTTACGACAAATCGGAGCAATCTACTATCGACACTGACCGGTTACTTAGAGTACGGAAAGGTTTGGCTTTATAAATTTATCAAACCACCAATTTCTGTTCCACCGGGTGCTCGATCAAATAAAATCCATCACTGATCAGTTTTTTTAATTCAGGCTGATGGATGGCTTTGTTTTCAAGAAAAGTTTTTATCTCTAACGCCAATTCAGGCTCAACTTCCTCGTGGTTTAATATCTCCAATATTTCTAATGCGCAAAGCCAGTCGTCATGATGATTCTTTTGCAGTCTTACCCAGACATTCCCTAAATAACCAAAATCGCCACCATTATGCCTGCGGTCTCTCACCTGCTGATAAAGTTTATGCAACTCGATGGTCGACAGATCATATTCTGTGTGATGTGTGCTGGTGTTAGATTTGTAGGCAATTTCTTCGAAAGCATCTTTGTCGGCAGCTCCACAGAACACAGAAACAATTTTTTCCCCCACAGCCATATCGTAAACTCCCCATGATGGATCAAACAATGTTTCACGTTTTTTATCTTTTATAGTACAGTCAGCAAATGTGATCAGCACGATTTTTCCATCAATCGTCAAAACCTGTTTTATAGTTCCGGCAACAGTAACCCCACTTTCGAAGGTCAATTGGGTATGTTTCCCGATCACTATATCTAAAATCATCAGTTCCTCTGTGCTCATATCCTCCAGGGGACTAGCAATGTTTTTTAATTTACCTGCAGGCGAACTAAATCCATCGCGGTGATGGTCCTTTCCGTGGCCCTTTAATTGTTTATTATTAAACGATAATATAGTTGACCCGGTGGTTTTAATATATGATGGCTGATCGCCAGCCGTCTTCTTAAAGTCGGTGAATGTACCCGAAACCTGCAAACCCGAACTATAAACTGCGGTGCACGTATTCTTGCTCCCGATGGCTTTTTGTAAACCATAGGCACCTCCTACCCTAAATGACATTGTATCGGCGAAGGTCTCCAGCACATCTATCAGGTTCTGAAAAGTTGGTGTAACAAATAATTGCGGCTGTGTTTTGGTAATATCATATGGATAATTTACCGCATCAATGGTATACCATAGTTTTTTAACATCAAGCTTCATACAGGTAACACTTTCGCCTATTGAAGAAAGCAGCCCCGCCCCATATATCTTTGGGCTTTCTAAAGTGCCTATCAGGCCATACTCAACTGTCCACCAATGCAGGCGGCTTAACAGTGTCATTTCGGAAGGGTCCCCCATATCTCCCTGTCTGTGGGCAACCAATTCTTCAGCCTTTGATAGTTCTGCTGCATCTGCGTTAGGCATTTCCTTCAGTATCGATAAGGCCCTGATGGCTTCATACAATTCAAAATCCTGTGCCGAAAACATGGCCTTTGCACCAATAGAGCCAAAGTAACTCAGGTATTCGTGGTAATCCTTGTCGGCAATAATTGGCGCATGCCCTGCGGATTCGTGGATAATATCAGGAGCTGGCGTATACTCAATGTGTTTTAACTGGCGTATATCTGCTGCTATCACCAAAACCCGGTAAGCCTGGTACTCCATAAAGGCCGCCGGCGGTATAAAACCGTCAACCGTAACAGCGCCCCACCCGATTTTACCGAGGGCATCATTCATTTCCTGCAGATCAGGAATTTTTTCGATAGTTAAACCGGCCTTTTTTAATCCCGGGATATAGGGATAATAAGCAACATCCTTTAGGTAGCTGTAATTCTGTCGCATAACATACCTCCATACGGCATGGTCAATGGGCGTATATCGTTCGTAATGTTGGTTTACTATAAATTGTTTTAAATGACGGGGCAGCGCCGCCACTTGCGGATTATTAAAATCATTAAAATCACTCATTACGTTCAGTCGGTTTATTTGAGAAACGCAAAATTAGTTAATTAAGTTGATTAGGTTAAATCGTTGATTGGGTTGATTAGGTTGTTATCCGAATGGTACTGTATAATTTCACAGTATTCGCAAATGCTTTTTACTTTTTCTTTTCGATCTAAGACCGATTCTCGCAGAGGATTTCGAAGGATTCAACTTTCTTCAAAAGACTTCAGGCCGGCTTCCAATCTTTTTGGCCGAAGAACGTAGTAAAGCCCTAATAGTGCAACGATAAGAGAGGTTAGATAAAAGGATAC
>JANYAB010000631.1 GCA_025355225.1 Bacteroidota bacterium | reverse complement strand
GGCGGCAGCGGAGGCGGTGGCTCCAGGCCATCAAGTGGCAATGGCGGCGGTGGCTCCTCAAGCGGCGGCGGCGGTTCAAGGCCGTCAGGCGGTAACGGTGGAGGCGGCGGTGCCAGACCATCTTTCAATAATGGCGGTGGCGCCAGACCATCTTTCAATAATGGTGGCGGTGGCAGGCCATCAATAAACAATCAACACATTGCTATAGCACCTCCGCGTGTTAATAGTCAAGGCATCAGGCCACCCTCTTATAACGCGAATCCTGGTTATCGGGGTTCAAGGCCCGGGAATTTTACTCCGGGAGTATCCAACTATAATAACCATAACTTTAATAACCCCAATGCACGTACTTCAATTGGCACACGCGGTTATATAGGCGCCGGCGGACGTACTTCTGTAGGTGCTGGCGGACGAGGTTATATAGGCCCTTCTAATTGGAGGGATCACGGTTATTATCATTATAACCACGGATATTATAACACGTATTATGGACCAAGAATTGGTTTTAGTATCGGGTTTTTACCTTACGGTTACTATCCATTTTACTACGGTGATTACGAATATTTTTATAGTGGCGGCTTATACTATCAATATGATAATAACCAATACACGGTGGTTGAACCTCCTATTGGCGCAGAAGTAAACACATTGCCAGAAAAGGCGCAATCCATTGTAATCAATGGCCAGCAATATTATGAACTGAACGGCGTTTATTACGAGCCTATTACCAAGGACGATGGCAGCGTGAGCTACCAGATTGCGGGCAAGGATGGTGAGTTAAATACCAATGCGCCAAATGATGATGTACAACAGGCTCCGCAAGTTGGGGATATTGTGCAGACCCTGCCACAGGACTGCAGAAGGATAAATCTTAACGGACAGAAATATTATGTATCAACTGATGGTTATTATTACCAGGAAACCATTGATGCGAATAATAACAAGGTTTATAAAATTGTTGGCACGCCAACTGATGAACCCGGAAACTAATAATTAAATAAAGCTATTTTCAAAAAGGGGATGATTTAACAATTCATCCCCTTTTTTTGTGCACTTGAAGATCTCATTTGCGAAAATTAGAGAGCTGGTAAAATCTTTTAAATCTTAAAACATTTTTTGATGTTCCCATATTGATATTTTAAGAGAACTTAAAACCCAATATTATGGAAAAACATGATCACAGGGCATTGATCGGCAAATTGCTTGATTGTATGCTTGCCTGCGAAAATTGTGCTGCTGCCTGTTTGCAAGAGAATGATGTTAGAGATATGGCCCGCTGCATTAGTCTGGATTGGGATTGCGCAGATATCTGCTCGCAGGCGGCGAGGCTATTGCAGCGTGATTCGGAAATAGCACATCAATATTTGTTATTATGCGAAGAGATATGCTGGATGTGTGCTGATGAATGCGGCAAACATGAATATGACCATTGTAAACAATGTGCCGAAGTCTGCCGCGTTTGTGCCGAAGTCTGCCACCAGCACCATGAGCCGATCACACAGGATTAAGAAGTTTCCGGAAATTGCAATAACAAGTTCGGATCAGGTATGTTTTTTAGGTGCTTTTCCTTTTCCGAATATTTACCTACTCCGGGATAATCACCTGCACAGCCTTCCATATCAAACATCAACTGGAAATGAAGGTGCGGTGGCCAATGCCCATTTTCATTAGAATTGCCAAAAGCACCAATTTTTTCCCCCTGAGAAACTGATTCGCCCACGGTTATTCCTTCCAGGTCTTTCCGGCTCAAATGACCGTATAGGGTGTAAAGTTCAAGATCGCCAAGTTGGTGTATTAAAATAATAGTTGGACCATAATCCCCAAAGTTGTTGTTGTCGGCAAAACTGTGAATATTGCCGTTGAGGGGTGAATAGACAGGAGTGCCTGCTCCCGCCCAGATATCTACACCGAGATGCAGGCGGCGGGGTTCGTCTCCCGCATTAAATAACTCGCTGCGGGCATATAGTGTGCGGTGCTCCATGTACCCACCAATGCCATACCTGCAATTATTATCTTTAAGTTTTTTATTCACCCACAAACTGAATTTCTCCGCATCATTCACGTCTTCCGGGCTTAATTCCGTATTGGACGCAGTAAAATCGAATTGAAACAGGCGATCGGTTTTCGGGTTAAAGTCAACAACTTTGCCAATTTCGACAGGATGGGCGTTTATAAAATTTTTTAACTGAATATGTTTATTCATTTCTGAACCATGATTTGTATGATTAATGGATTTCAGGATAATTATTAACCTGTTTAGCTAAAGCTGAAAATAAATAATGATTAATAACAGTGAATTTTTCATAATATTTAATTTAGGCAAGGGACAAGTATAAAGGCAATACAATATGCCAGAAATATATTGTAAATAAGATTTTAAAAAAAAATCCCATTAGCCCAGACGTTCCATCCCTGTCCATAATACCAAGGAATTTGCAATCTGCGAAAAATAGAACCGCCTGATAGAAGATCCAGGACTTTTAGCAGCAATTGACGTTGACCAACCACTGTGACATCACCGGCCAGCTTTTTTTATATTTTACATACGCCACTATTCTCTGTAATTCGTCCGGTAAGCGTCTAAATTTCGGTTTGAGCAGAGCGAAAAAAGGGCTTCCTGGGTTTTTCTTTCATCCGTCGCTCAATTTGTTCCGCCATCCATTGAAAATATTCGCTCAGGAAAGGATCCTGATGATTTTCTCTCAAATCCAATATTAGTGGCCGGCATTTCTCCCATGTTGAGCTGATAAATGATCCCAGGGTCTTATCCAGCAAATCAATACTGATCAATCTTTCGGCTAATAAAAGACCAATGGCCTCCATTTGTTGTGACAGGTGGACAAAACTTACCTGGTCATCTTCTGTCCATTCTGACCAGTCGTTAGCTGATGTTGGGATTTTTGTTTTGTTAATGTAGTGAAGCATTTCTGCGAATTCCCTTGTTTGAAAGCTTCGCAAAGTGTCCAATGTCAACCGTTCCCGGCGATCTTTGTTGGCGGTTTTTACCTGTGCAATTCCAAAAATAACGGCAACAATGAAAGATAACGTAAGGGCAATATTGGCGATCAGGGCAACAAATTCGTTGACATATCATTAAGTTTTGACTGTTTCCAGAAATATCATTGAGTAATTGATATTCTAATT
>JANYAB010000613.1 GCA_025355225.1 Bacteroidota bacterium | reverse complement strand
AAGTCCATCCTTATAATTAAATGGAGAAATGGCGGTCCACCATTGCCAGGCGGAGGCATTAGCCGAGGTGAGATCCGTATGGATAACCTTTGCCAGGTATAAAGCCGCATCTATACCCATATCGCGCTTATTACCATCTATTTCACTGGCATTATTTCCAAGGATGCAATATTCTGACTGCCAGAAAGATAATCCGGAAATGTCACGCACACTTTGAGCAAGCTGTTGCCGTAATTTTATGGCTGATGAAATGGGCGAAGTAGTAAAATAGCTATGCCCTGCAATGATTTTGGTTACATTTTTCAGATCGCCGATATAATCAGGGGAACCATGCTTAAAAAATTCATTGATCTGATTTCCCTTACCCGGTTTATCTGCTGCTGAAAAAAGATAATTGATGCTGCCGGCTTCGGAAACTAATATCTTCGTTTGAAGGTTATTTTGAGTGAAAATTTTATCAATGGAGCGTACCAAACCTGCTATTTCGATATTGGCGTATGGACATCCTTCCTGACCACCATCACTCCAATCCCACTGGGGTTCATTTACAGGGCTGATATAGTTGAATTTAACTCCGCTAGTCTTGTTAACTCCTTTTATTACAGATGACAAGTAATTTGCAAACGCATCGTACTTATCGGCAGAAAGATTGGTTTTTCCCCCGGTAGTATAGGCTTTGCCATTTAAGGTAAAATTTACTGGTGGACTGTTTACGAAGCCAAGGAATTGTTTGACACCGCGGTTTTTGGCAGCTTTTAAAAACCATACCTGACCGGCTTGCTTCCCCCAGTTATAAGTACCGTCGGCATTTAAAAATGATTCAACCCTGCGCCATTCGTCTTTGATGCCACTGTTTTCGGCCTGGCCTGCACTACCTGCACCGATATTAAATCGCCATAACGAAAGCGCGATTCCTTTAGGTGAACCATCATTGAGTGTATCCTTACTAAAAAGCAAGTCTGCGATCTCATTTTTTTTTTCTTTTGGCCAGTTGCCAACGAACTGGCACGCCCATGCATCTGAGGCGCCAAAGTTATCGATACGCTGAAAGGTTTTTGACAGATCAATCTTAACCAAAACCACACTGTCCTGGCTTTTTGCAAAACCGCAACAAAGCATAAACAGCATAATTACCGCGATGATTTTTTTTATAAAAATATCTATCATTGTGCTTAAAAAGCGTGATATCACAGCCTTTTGCACTGTGATATCCGCCTGTTATATTATTGTTGAACGATTTGCCATTCCTGATTATTGGCGCTGCTCCAGGTCCATTGTATGCTACCGGCACCATTTGCAGTTGAGCCGCTATTTACATCAAGTACTAAACCACTATTTCGGTTGGTAACTTTATAAACATCAGTTGATATTGAAGTAAGCTGCCATTGTTGGTTATTCCCGCCATTCCATGGCCATTGAATAATGCCTGCACCAGCCGTAACAGAGGTGCCGTTTACATCAAGCGCATCGCCGCTATTTCTATTGATTATTTTGTAATAGCCACCCCCGTTATCGGTAATTATCCATTGTTGATTATTGCCACCGTTTTGGGGCCACTGAATAATACCGGCACCGCTGGCTGTTGAAGCACCGTTTACATCAAGCGCATTGCTGCTGTTAATATTCAGGAAACGGTAATAAGCACCCGAATAAAACACATCAGTGCCACCTGTGCCTAAACCCCAGGCGTATTTCAGCCTGCTTAATCCTGATGGGTTGGTTGTACTTACCGCGGTCCCACTAAGCGATTGAATAGCATAACTGTCACCGTTCCGGATGCCCGGCCAGTAAACAGTGCCCATGCCTAAGGTCCTCACTTCGTTAGTTAACCCTTGTATGTATGCATTATCTACACTGCCGCCTATCGCGCCGGTGTATTTTATACCACTATTCATGGTATCGCCAAATTCGGTGAGTACCGCGCGGTTGCCGTAACCGCCGACATTACCTTTAAGCCTGCTTTCCCATTGTGCAGCTGTTTTTAGCGTACCATCACTAAAGAATGTATAGTCGTGAATGGACAATAAGCAATTTTTGAACCGGTTATCAGCACCAACACCAGTAAGATCCTGTGCGTAAGAGGTGCCATCAATCAGGATATGCGTTTGCGACACTGAGGGGTATGCACTAAGCCATTGCGCACAAATGGCAGTCCAGGCTGATAAAGTATAACCATGTGGTTCGTTAAATATTTCAAAAAAAACATGTGGGTTACTGCTGTATTTATTAACCACAATTTGCCACATTGACCAAAACTGAGTAATATTATCGATTTGACCGTCTTTTGAGGAGGCGCCCTCCCAGTAACCCAATATAACATTCATCCCCTTACTTGTTGCTGCGTCAATAACGCCGGTATAAGAGTTCCACCAGGCTGATGACACAGTGGCGTAATTAACTGGAATTCGGATTGTATTAGTTCCGGTATTGGTTTGTACTCCTGAAAGTATTACGGCAGTTTTGGTAGTTACTACGGAGTAACTATCCGATGAGGTTAAGCCGCTCAAAACCAATATTCCGTCGCTAAAATTGTCGCCGTCGCAAGCCCAGTTCACCCCCTTGAGCGAATCGGCGGGCACGGCAGGCAATGTTCCTATACTTGCGGGCAGGGTATCCTGTTTTACAGGCATGGCGCTTTTTTGAACAGCTTCTTTTTTACACCCTGTGATTGAAACTCCGGCACATGAAATCAGAAGGCAAATCCTTCGCATATTTTTTAAATATTGCATATTAAAGTTGGTCAAAAAAGTACGATAAGGGAGCTGTCAGCGCTCCCTTATTACCTGATGATGATATGCGGCTTAGTATCCCGGGTTTTGTTTAAGCTGTCCGTTTGATGCCTGGATTTCTGACAGGGGTATGGGCAACCAGTATTCCTGATCCTTAAACGCACGACTGGTGAGCGCCACCTTTTGTGCATAGTTGAACCCGGTTGGGCTGCCGCCGTTGACAGTAACCGCTACACCATACGCAGGTACATTTTCTGTTTGTGTAGCAATTTTCCATCTCCGTACATCGTAGAAACGATGTTCTTCAAAAGCAAGCTCAACCCTTCTTTCATACCTGATCGCACTTCGCATTTCGCTTTGAGATAATCCTGCTAAAGGTGGCATATTTACCGATGCCCGTGCTCTAACACTATTAATAGCCTGGTAAACGCTCGCGTCTGGCCCAGCTGCTTCATTTTGCGCCTCAGCGTAGTTTAACAGGATCTCTGCATATCTGAAATAGATCCAGGGCTGTGCACCGGCAACACTCCAGGGGTTATCAATAGGGTAATTATCATTCAAAAATTTCCGCAGATAGTATCCTGTAAGGCTGGTATTCCAGTTTGATGGCCCCTGGTTGCTATCCTTGCCACCGGGTAAAAAAACATCGACGGTACTATTCCTGTAAGGTGCTTTATTATATAGAATGGTGGCATAAAAACGCGCATCGCGGTTAACGTAAGGGTTTTGCGGGTCATAACCTGATGTAGCATCAGTGATTGGCTTACCATTATCCATTTCATAATCATCTACCAAATTCTGCAATGGCGTATTACCACCCCACCCGTTGAAACCATTTGGCCCATTGGCTAATTCCAAACGCGTATGCGGGGCAGTATTGGGGAAATAAAGCCGTTCAAAAATTATTTCACCGGCATCGGGTGTTAAAAACAATTGGCTATACCCGCCCTGAAACAGCGAATATTTACCCAAATCCATAACAGCCTTTGCAGCGGCGGCAGCATCCTGCCAGGTGCCTACACTATATAAAGGACTTGCCGCATAAAGTAACAACCTTGATTTAACAGCCAATGCGGCTCCTTTGGTTGCCCGGCCTAAAGCCCATGTGGCGCCATTATCCAAAGGAAGTTTTGAGGCAGCATCGTCTAATTGAGAACTGGTATAAGCGATGGATGCTGCAAGAGTAGCCCGGTTAAAAAGGCTGGGGTCCTGTAAATTACTGTTCAGGTCAGTTACCTTATCACCCATCAATACCACTCCTCCGTAGTTGCGGATGACGTCATGATACCTGAATGCCCTGATAAATTCAAGTTCGCCAATAAGATGGGTTTTATGGCCGGCACTTAATGGCAGCCCATTAATGATGCTTAATGCATAATTACACTCACGTATGCTGCGGTAGCTGCGTGCCCAGATCGTGCCGGCTATACCCGTATTATCAGCCGCCAGCTGGCCTTGTTGAAGTACCCAGGAGCCGTCGTTATTGGTGTAAATGGATTCATCTGTAACCGAGCTCCATAAGGCGTATTCAAAACCCCTGCCGAATCCCGGAGGGGAACCGTCACCTTCCTTGGCCTGGAGTGTAACGCCAAGATACCTGTTGATAACATAAGCTTCAAATAGGGAGGTATCGGTTAAAATTGAAGTGCTGGTTACCTTATCCGTAGGATTGATGGACAGGAAATTCTTTTTACAGGATGTCATGAGTACTCCGCAAAGTACCAGGCAGCCTATTATATATTTTATAGTTTTCATAATGCTGAATATTAAAATTTAATGTTTGCACCCAGGTTGATTATTCTTTGTTCCGGGTAGAATTGACCACTGCCATATTGAGCGCCGCCGTATTGGCCGCTGCCGTTGGTTCCTTCAGGGTCATAATCTTTCACTTTAGTAATTGTGAACAGGTTGAAAGCGCTTACAAAAACCCTCAGCCCTGCTATATGCAGGCGCGACAATGTAGCGGCGGGGAGTGAATAACCCAGCTGAACGTTTTTCAGCCTTAGAAAAGACGCGTCGTTAAGCCAAAACGTACTGTTGTATAAACCGCCGCTTACCGCACTTGAAGCCCGGTCAGATACTTTGGGATATGATCCATTCGGGTTAGTCGGGCTCCACGAATTATTGGCCCATGAACTGTAATAGTTACCGATAGTTCCTGATTCAGGCAACACGTATTGACTTACTTCAGCCTGGCCTGCAAATAATACAGACAAATCGAAATGTTTGTATGCCGCATTCAGGTTTAAACCATAAACTATTTGCGGGATATTACCATATTTTGACCGTTCCTGATCGGCTGCTGTTATTTGCCCGTCATGGTTAATATCTGCATAAATAAGGTCGCCTATCTGTGCGCCGGGAACATGCGGGGTATTATCCAATTGGGATTGGCTTCTGAAAATGCCAACTGATTTATATAATAAATAGGTATTTAAAGGATTACCTGTTTGGCGCTGATAAGATAATGTGCCCGCAGCCTCATCTATATAAATGATCTTGCTTTTGGCATAGGTAAAATTACCGGCTACACCCCAGCTAAAGACGCCCGGATGGTTGTAACCTAAGGTGCCTTCAAAACCACCGCTGTTTACTTTGCCGATATTTTCTGCCGGCACCAACGGGTTACCGCCATAAGGATTCACTATACCTGAAGTCGCGGGCAGCGAACCGTTACGATATTCCAGGATATTTGACCGTACCTGGCGAAAATAAATAGCTTCCAATGTGAAGTTTTTCAGGAAAACCGCATTGATCCCGATATCTGTTTTTTTAGCAGTTTCCCAAGTGATATTAGCATTTGCAAGCTTGGTTAGATCAATGCCTGGTTGAACCGACGCACCATTGCCATTGTTCAATACAACCATATTATTAAACGAGTAATTATCAAAATACTGGAAAGCGCCAATGTTGTCATCCCCCAGTACACCATAAGAAGCCCTGATCTTAAGGTCGTCTATGAATTTAATCTTTTCGCTAAACCAATTTTCTTTGGATATACGATATCCCGCTGAGATCGAAGGGAAATACCCCCACTGGTGGCCTGGCGCAAAAAGTGATGAACCATCAGCGCGTAACTGGGCCTCGAGCAAGTATTTTTCATCATAATTATAGGCCAGCCTGCTGATCACACTCCTGCGGTTATAATTGTAGTTGCTATTGTTATCGCTGCTGCTACCACCATTAGTTGCATCGCTGGCAGCCGTGCCGCCTTGTGAAAGCTCCGGGGTGGTAGCCGTTGGGAAATCATTGCGTTGTGCCCAAAAAAAGTTGTAACTGTTTTGGCTCTGCTCGTAAGCTACAAAGGCATTGACATTATGCTTGCCAAAATCTCTTGCAAAGTTCAACTTAATGTTAGAAGTAATAAGCGATTGGTTAAGCTGCGATTCATATAAATAAGGCAGTCCGTTTGATCCCCCTTCAATACTTGGCGCATAAACACCAGTTGTACTGTTATAAGTGTAAACGGTATACGGAGTATAAAAAGCCTTGTCGAAAACACCAGATTTATCTGCCGAATAAAAACCGTCCAAAGAAAGGCCCCTAACTCCCGGGATCTCATAACTGGCTCTTATAATGCCGTTAAAAGTTTGCGTAGGACTAATGCTGGTTCCGCCTATACTGGTTGGCGTAAGCCCCGGGTTTGACTGATCAATACCAGCTGTAGGCAGGCCGTTGGGATAAAAAGGCGCAGAAGTTGGATATGACCTGTAGATAGAGCGGAATATACTGGCCGCCGATGTAGTAGGGTATTTTCGGTCTTCTTCCCTGCCTGATAAGGACAACCCTATTTTAAATCCTTTTGCCAGCGTTGCATCTATGTTCGCTCTAAAATTGTATTGGTTATATTTAGTAGCTCCATTTTTATAAATACCATCCTGTGACGTAGTACCTACTGAGGTATAATATTTAACATCTTCCGAACCACCGGTCACGGTCAGGTTCTGCGGT
>JANYAB010000603.1 GCA_025355225.1 Bacteroidota bacterium | reverse complement strand
GCCAATTTGTTTTGATCCGTTCGGTAAGGTCGATACCATTGATATCCGGGAGCTTTACATCGCTGACGACAACCTGTACCATATCGTGCTGCAATTTGCGTAAGCCTTCTTTGCCATCAGCTGCCACAATTACCTCATACCCCTCCAACTGAAGGATGCGGGCGAGCAAGTTCCGCAACCGCTCCTCGTCGTCAATAATTAATACACGGCCTTTCTGCATAACGGTAGCAAAAATGATAAAAATTACTTCTAAAAATAATGGCGAAAAGGAATTGTCGTAACTTTCTGATTAAAAACACATTAAAAGAGCACTTATATATTATGCCACATAATAACGACCATAGGTACTAATTTAAGTTGAACCTGAATACAATGTGGAGAAAAGATTTGAAACCTCCCAAAACTCTTTTCTAATGCATGGAACATTTATCTATATTTATCAGCACAATAATTATCAGCTTTAACTTTATGGCAACAAAAAAAACCTGGCATGACGAGCATGCACAATCAATGAGTTTCGCACAAAGGCTTGCAGATTCGGTAGCCACAGGAATGGGTTCCTGGCGATTTATCATCATTCAAACTATTATAGTTGCTATATGGATGATTCTGAATGTCGTACTCATTGTTGCAGATCGTTGGGACGTTTATCCTTTTATTCTGTTGAACCTGGTCTTTTCCACACAGGCAGCCTACGCGGCGCCTATAATTATGATGGCGCAAAACCGCCAGAATGAGAGGGACCGTGCACAGGCGAATGCGGATTATAAGACCAATTGTGAAGCCAAGGAGGAAATTGAAGAATTACAAAAACGCCTGAATGCAATTGAAATAGATAAATTAGATAAAATACTTGCCCTGCTGCAGGATATGCAAACCAAATAGAGTTACGCATCCCGGGGGCTCTCATTATAAAAATGAACACAAAAAAATACTTTGCATTTACCCTGGTGTTGCTGTTGCTATTGACCTTTGTCAGCGAAGCGCAAACAAAGAGGGTGCTTGTATTAACAGATATTGAAGCCGATCCTGACGATTCACAGTCACTAATTCGATTTTTGACTTATAGCAATCAATGGAATGTTGAGGGGTTAATTGCAACAACATCCATTCATCAAAAAACCCGCGTCGCCCCCGAGACTATCCATGCAATTTTGGCTGCCTATAAAAAAGTTTGGCCCAACCTGATCAAACATGAAAAAGGATACCCCACTTACCAGGAATTAAGCTTGAAAGTAAAAAAAGGCTTACCAGTTTACGGGATGGAAGGTGTTGGTAAGGGTCACGATTCGGAAGGTTCTGAATGGATAATTAATGTACTCGAAAAAAATGACAGTCGGCCGGTTTGGATATGCGTTTGGGGCGGAACAAACTGCCTGGCTCAGGCCTTATGGAAAATTAAGGAAACGAAAACCGGGCAGCAGGCGCAGAATATTTATAAAAAAATAAGGATCTATTCGATTTCCGACCAGGACGATTCAGGGCCATGGATACGTCAAACTTTTCCGGGCCTGTTTTTTGTTTGCAGCCCCGGTTACACGTATGGACAGGCCACTTGGCTGGGACTATCCTACCCTTTCCCGGGATCAAATAAAGAAGTAGTAAGTAACGAGTGGCTTGCAAAAAATATACAACAGGGGCACGGGCCGCTTGGAGCAGCCTATCCTGATGTTGCTTACGGCATGGAGGGCGATACCCCTTCATTTTTGTCATTAATAGCCAATGGATTGAACGATCCTGAACATCCAAATTATGGCGGCTGGGGGGGAAGGTATGAATTTTATACGCCGGAACTGTCCCATGCGCCTGATGCTTTCGCCCGGCCCAACTGGCCTGTTACCCAACAGGAAACGCGGCCATTCTGGGCAAATGCAGAGGATTCTGTTTTTTCGCAGGCAGATAAGAAGGGCTACAAGAGTATCCAGGTAACTATTTGGCGCTGGCGCGAGGAAATTCAGAATGATTTTGCTGCACGCATGGCCTGGACAACCAAAAGCTACAAAGAAGCCAATCATCCTCCGGTACCTGTTTTAGCAACCCCGGATCATTTTACGGTGAAATCGGGTCAGCAATTTCATTTAAACGCCAGCGGCACCCACGATCCAGATGGAGATTCTATGAGCTACCGTTGGTTTCAATATCCAGAAGCGGGAACCTATAAAGGGCTGGTCAGCTTTGCACCTTATTCTACCAATCTATACGACCTTCCGGTTACTGCGCCGGTAGTAACTTCAGCACAAACCATCCATTTTATTTTAAAAGTTACGGATAAAGGCACCCCTGCTTTAACAAGATACAAGCGTGTGATTGTCACGGTAGTGCCGAATTAATATTTTTTCCCGGGAGGCCAAAACTAAAGTAGAAACCGTCAAATAATGCCTTGCATTTTACTAATTTTTTTAGTATATTTGTGTCCAGGCCAAACCACCTGCGAAAAGTTTGAACCGTCAACCAAAAAGCGAATAGCTATGTGCATAGTTAATTCCGGACGGGTTAACCCATTGTAACAAAACCGTACACTACCGTTCGGATACGAACAACTTTCTTCAAATAGCCTGCTTGTAATTTATTGGATATCAATATATTGTATATCCGGCATGATATTGCTGTTTTAATACTTGCCTTTTCCAGCTGCTCTTGCTAAGTATACCAAAATTATTGTTTACCGGCCTGCAAATGTAAAGTTATGATAAAGAACTATTTAAAAATCGCCTGGCGGAACTTGATCAAGAACAAGGCATCGTCATTAATTAACATAGGGGGCCTTGCCATAGGTATGGCCGTAGTAACACTTATCGGTTTGTGGATATGGGACGAATTATCATTCAACAAATACCATAAAAACTATGACCGCATCGCACAGGTAATTACGCGGATGATAGATACACGCACCGGTGATGTTTACAAGAACCCCACTCTTCAGGTACCTATGGTCACCCAGCTTAAAA
>JANYAB010000596.1 GCA_025355225.1 Bacteroidota bacterium | reverse complement strand
ACAAGCAAACAACAACAGTTATTCTTTATCTTTATCCGAAGTGTAAACTCAAACCAGGACTAAAATAAAGTGTAAACTTAAACCAGGATTATTCATTAAAAAGTGTAAACTTTTTTCAGGACGATACACACTGAACAAAACTGAACAAGAGTAAACAACTCATTATAAGTAACTTGCAGGTTGTGTCATTTTGTCTTGGTGCTGATAATCAACGCTTTATTTTTTTGCACTTACTGACAAAATCTTGTCAGTAAAACTTTTGGGCCGCTTGTGTATTTGTATTAGCAGCAAAATAGAGCTGTTTTTGTGCATGTCACGGACTACAGTGAGGTAGCAAACTGGTCCGCGCGTTCCGCATTATAAGTCATTCCACACCCGACATTCCGAATTCCGCTATGTAAACTATTCCGTATTATAAACCAGTTTATTCAGACACGCCAAGAATGGCACGAGAATAAATTGAAAGCCGTTTTTCATATCATAGAAGGAGCTGGACAGGGGGCGGCGACGTTTTCTGGATTTGAAGAAGTTGAATTGTTTTATAACTTAGGCACTTTGGGAGTTGATTATCTAATGGACCATCATTAAATTATATGCAAATATTAGACCTTATGCTATATTATTTAGCTCTTCATTTTGAAGACTATAAAGATAGATTAAAATGGAGCTCCCCTTTGGAGAGAGCTATATACGCGCTAGGAATGATCTCTGTTCTTTGGATAATTTCAATTTGGGAAATCGTAGAATTGATCACAACAAAATCTATTCCTTTTCAAAGTATTAATTCTACGCTTTTCACTGTCATTACTATCGGTATAGGTTTGGGTATTATGCAATTCTATAGTTACATTTATATAACAAAAAAACGATATATGAAAATCTCTAATTCAGAGTTTAGGTCGTCGATCAATATCCGAAGAGGGAAAATTCTTGCTTTGGGATTTGGTATGTTTTCCTTCATTCTTCCATTCGCAATTTTTATGATTTTCACATGATGGAGTATTGGGTTATGTATCAATCTTGTTGTTATTTTAATAAGGTATTGACAATCAGTGTTATTTTAAAAAAGATCAAAACTTAATGCTGGAACACAACTGAATGGATAGATGAATGGGGTTCCCAAGTCGGCGCACGCGTGTCGGGTCTGGCCAGTGAGCGCTGGGCTTTGTCGTTTACAAGCGAGCCTTGTTTTAGCATGTTGAATAAGCCATCAATTGAACACATGGTATGATACAAGTGGGCGTCATACTCTTGATGTTGAGGACCTCACAATAAGTTTAGGTTTAATGCTGATAATTTTAGGTATAACAACGGTATCATTATTTTCCATTTCCTGGAAATATAAATTGGCGATAGTTTTGCCCATATACATACTAAATTGATCAATAGTTGTAATGGATGGACTGGTTATTTCGGTAAATGCCTCATTTGAATAACCACAAATCCCTAACTTAGCAGGGACATTGATTGACAGGTCGTTAGCTACTTCCAATACTCCTAACGCAGAAAAATCAGACGTTGAGGCAAATATTGCATCCGGCAGATCGGGCAGGCTCAGCAATTTTCTCGTTGCCGCGGCACCTAATTCTTTCGTCCATGCATTTTCAATAATAAACGAATCTATTATGGGCATATCATATTTTTTCAGTGCATTCAGATACCCTATTTTTCGTTGTCTGAAAACGTCCAGGTTTTGAGGGCCTTCTAACAGCGCTATTTTTTTGTAGCCCTGTTCAATTAAATGACAAACAGCTTCAAAAGAAGCCTGTTCATTGTCGTTGATCACTTTCATGGTTTCCAGCTCATCTGCAACACGGTCGAACTGGATGAGTTGAATACCCTGGTCAAGCACATTTTGCAGGTGCTTAAAATCATAAGTATCAACCGAAATAGAGATCACGATACAATCAACATGTTGGTTAATTAATGTGTTGACGCATTTTATTTCTTTTTCATGTGACTCATTGGACTGGCAAATAATCAAGTTGTAACCTTTTTGATAGGTTGTCTCTTCGATTCCGGCAATAACATTTGAAAAAAAGTTTTGATTTATACGCGGAACAACAACGCCAATTGTTTTTGTTTGCCCTTTCCGTAAATTTGAAGCGAGTGTATTGCGCTTATAATTTAATTCGGCAGCGGTTTTTATAATAAGTTTTTTTGTCGTTTCGTTTACATGGCTGCTATCATTCAGTGCCCTGGATACCGAAGAGGCCGTAATATTCAATTTTTCGGCGATATCGTAAATCGTCGTCCTTTTCTTTCGTTTCATAATATTTGTAAAAATGATAAAATAAATCTGGGCAATCGATTGCAATTTGAAAAAATAATTTAATTTCGTCCATTAATAAAAGTACATTTATAAACCCGCATGTCCATTCTTACGAAATACAACCAAAAGTATGTTATTATTAGGCATTGATATAGGTACCTCTTCCGTGAAGGTTTCTGTAGTTGATGCCATATCACAAAAAGTAATAACATCAGCACAATATCCTGATGAAGAATCCCCGATCCTGGCGCTTCAAACAGGCTGGGCAGAGCAGTCGCCAGAAATGTGGTGGCAGCAAACACAGCACGCTATTGAACTTTGTAATAAAACCGGCCAATATAACCCTGTTGATATTAAGGCTATAGGTATTGCTTACCAGATGCATGGATTGGTACTGGTTGATAAAGAGCAAAATGTGCTGCGCAACAGCATTATATGGTGCGATAGCCGTGCGGTTGAAATAGGCGATAAAGCCTTTGAAGAAATAGGAGAGGAACACTGCTTATCCCATTTCTTAAACTCGCCGGGCAATTTTACAGCTTCGAAACTGGCCTGGGTAAAACAAAATGAGCCACTGATATATGAGAGGATCTACAAAATAATGCTTCCGGGCGATTTTATTTCGATGAGGTTTACCGGTGAAATCACTACCTCAATAGCGGCATTATCAGAAGGGGTATTCTTCGACTTTAAAAACAATCGATTGTCGGAGGATATTATAAAGTATTTTGGCTTTGACAAAGGGTTATTTCCTGAAGTTAAACCGGTATTTTCCTCACACGGTAACCTGCAGCCGTCTATTGCCGCTAAGCTGGGATTAAAAGCCGGCATACCGGTTACTTATAAGGCGGGCGATCAACCCAACAATGCCCTTTCTTTAAATGTATTGAATCCCGGCGAAGTTGCTGCTACTGCAGGCACTTCGGGCGTTATTTATGGGGTGAGTGATCAGTTGGCTTATGATAAGCAATCGCGCGTGAATACCTTTGCCCATGTAAATTACACGGATGAGCAAAAGCGATTGGGCGTGTTATTGTGTATCAACGGTGCAGGAAGCTTATACCGGTGGACAAAGAATATTTTCGGTTCGGCTGAAAGCTATTTGCAAATGAATGACAAGGTTAAACAAGTTCCTCCCGGAAGCAACGGCTTACTTGTTTTGCCCTTCGGCAATGGTGCCGAACGCATGCTGAATAATAAAATGGTTGGAGCCCACATTCATAATATTGATCTTAATTTACATACTCAGGCTCACTTTGCCAGGGCTGTACAAGAGGGGATCGCATTCGCGTTCCGTTATGGATTGGACATTATGAGAAGTAACGGAATGAACCCAACCGTGATCAGGGCGGGCAAAAACAATTTGTTTTTAAGTGATTCATTTACCGAAGCCTTTGTGAATATAACAGGCATACCGGTTGAACTTTATAAAAATGACGGAAGCGCAGGTGCAGCGCTGGGCGCTGGCATAGGCGCACGCATCTTTTCGTCGCCGGCAGAGGCGTTTGAACATTTTCATCCCGTTCAGCTAATCGAACCTTCCAATCAACAATTAGAACCGATTTACCAGCACTGGAAAACGTTACTCGAAAAACAATTAACAGATTAGATAAAAAGACTTACAAAGTTTTTAAAACTTCGTAAGTCTGATAAAACATTCAATAATTCAATCATTCACTAATTCAATAACTATGATACTCACAGGCGAAAAAGAATTTTTTAAAGGCATAGGCCAGGTCAAGTACGAAGGCCCTCAAAGCGATAACCCACTGGCGTTTCGCTGGTATGATGCTGATAAGTTGGTTGGCGGGAAAACTATGAAGGACCATTTGCGCTTTGCTTGTGCCTACTGGCACTCCTTCTGCGGATCGGGCGCCGATCCTTTTGGCGAACCAACACATTTATTCCCATGGAATGAAAAGGCCGATGCTGTAGAACGCGCGAAAGACAAAATGGATGCGGCTTTTGAGTTTATTACTAAAATGAACCTGCCTTATTACTGTTTCCACGATGTGGATGTGGTTGATTATACCAACGATGTTAATTCAAATGATAAGCGTCTGCAAGCATTGGTTGATTACGCTAAACAGAAGCAAGCAGCCAGCGGAGTAAAACTGCTTTGGGGAACAGCTAATCTTTTTTCCAATCGCAGGTATATGAACGGGGCATCTACCAACCCTGATTTTCACGTGCTTACGCATGCCGCGGCCCAGGTTAAAGCAGCATTGGATGCGACAATTGCCTTGGGCGGCGAAAACTATGTTTTCTGGGGTGGCCGCGAAGGCTATATGACTTTGCTGAATACCGATATGAAGCGCGAACAAGAACATTTTGCCCAGTTTTTACATAAGTCTATAGATTATGCACGCGGACAAGGTTTTAAAGGGACATTCTTTATCGAACCAAAACCATGTGAGCCTACCAAGCACCAATATGATTATGATGCAGCAACGGTACTGGGCTTCCTGCAGAAGTACGATCTGTTGAAAGACATGAAGCTAAACCTGGAAGTGAACCACGCTACACTGGCCGGTCATACCTTCCAGCATGAACTTCAGGTAGCAGTGGATGCCGGGTTATTGGGCTCTATGGACGCTAACAGGGGCGATTACCAGAACGGATGGGATACCGACCAGTTCCCGAATAATATTAATGAGGTAGTTGAAGTCATGATGATTGTTCTTGAAGCAGGTGGTTTCCAGGGCGGAGGAATAAATTTTGATGCCAAGATCCGCAGAAATTCAACCGATCCTGCCGATCTTTTCCACGCGCACATTGGTGGAATGGATATTTTTGCAAGGGCGCTTGTCATCGCCGACAATATCCTGCAAAAATCAGAATACAAAAAAATAAGAAAAGACAGGTATACCTCATTCGATAGCGGTGCAGGAAAGGATTTTGAAGAAGGAAAGCTTTCGCTCACGGACCTGCGTGCCTATGCTATTGACAATGGTGAGCCCAAAACAATTAGCGGAAGGCAGGAATATCTTGAAAACCTGATAAATCGTTATATATAATGGTTGATTATTTGATTATTGAGTGGTTGATTAGGTTAAAATCATTTGAACTTAATCAACTTAATCTAACTTGGTCAACTTTTAACTAAAATATTGCTATAATTGTCAAACCAACGATTAAACCTAAAACAATTCAAAAAACTAAAAAATGAGGACGTTAAGCACCGGGGACTACATTGTATTTATTATCTACTTTCTAATCGTATCATGTTACGGATATTGGGTATACAGGCGAAAAAAACATGCAGAGGCTACCTCTACAGATTATTTTTTGGCAGCAGGCTCCCTTACATGGTGGGCAATCGGGGCTTCACTTATAGCCTCCAATATTTCTGCCGAGCAAATGGTGGGAATGAACAGTTCTGGCTTCACAATGGGTTTAGCTATCTCGGGCTACGAATGGATGGCTGCTTTAACGCTGGTGATCGTAGCTGTATTTTTCATCCCGGTATATCTTAAAAATAAGATATATACCATGCCGCAGTTCTTAAATCAGCGGTATAATGGAACGGTGGCGCTTATTATGGCTATATTCTGGCTTTTACTGTACATTGTTGTAAATCTAACCTCCATCCTGTATTTAGGGGCCATTGCCATACATGGCATTTCGGGTATTAATTTTCAAACCTGTATTTGGGGGCTTGCAATTTTTGCGGTCATTATAACGCTGGGCGGCATGAAGGTTATTGGGTATACGGATGTTATACAGGTATTCTTTTTGATTTTAGGAGGATTAGTAACTACTTATATTGCGGTTACACAGGTAGCAGATCATTTTGGTACCCCTGGCTTTTTGAAAGGGTTAAGTATTATGAAAGAACATGCGGCAGGCCATTTTCATATGATCTTTAAGCGTGATAATGCAAACTATGCCGATTTGCCCGGCCTGTCGGTACTGATAGGCGGCTTATGGATCACCAACCTTAATTATTGGGGATGCAACCAATACATTACCCAACGCGCCCTTGGTGCCGATCTTAAAACAGCGCGTAGCGGTATTTTATTCGCTGCGTTCCTTAAATTACTTATGCCGGTTATCGTTGTATTACCTGGTATTGCAGCTTTCATATTGTACAAGGAAAATATTTTTCATTCCCAAATGATGCAAAATGGCGAGCTGAATCCTGATAATGCTTACCCATCACTGCTTAACTTGCTGCCGCATTGGTTTAAAGGTTTATCATTTGCGGCTTTAACTGCCGCGATAGTAGCTTCTCTGGCTGGCAAGGCAAATAGTATTGCAACTATTTTCACACTGGATATTTACCGAAAAATTAATCGTAAGGCAGTTGACCATAAACTGCTTGTAGTAGGCCGGATCACTGTGGTAGCTGCTATGATAATAGGAATCATAATATCACCTTTCCTTGGTATCGATAAAAAAGGAGGCTTTCAATTTATTCAAGAATATACAGGCTTCTTTTCTCCTGGTATCTTCGCCATGTTTATTCTGGGCTTTTTCTGGAAAAAAACAACCTCGAATGCTGCATTATTTGCTACTGTAGGCGGGTTTGCCATGTCGGTTGTATTTAAGTTAATGCCGCTATTTGTGAACCTGGAGCCCTTAAAAACTATTGGTTTTTCAACATTGGTTAAGCAAAAGGACGGGAAAACATTGCTATACGAAATACCTTTTCTCGACCGTATGGCGATCGTATTTGTAATTTGCATTATCGGCATGTACATCATTTCTATGATAGAAAATGCAAGCGGAAAAAGGGTGAATGCACTCGAAGTTGATACCAAAATGTTCAGAACCACCAGGGGCTTTGCTGTTGGTGCGCTTATTATTTTTGGTATCCTTGCAGCATTGTATACCGTGTTTTGGTAGCAGTAACAAAATAAAAAAAATAGCGATGGGTTTTAAAACTCATCGCTATTTTTTTTGAAAGAATATGGAAGATTAGAATAAGGGGCTTTAGTATTTCAGTTCGTTTATTAATTATTCAAAATTTACTTAAAAATATAAGTGATAAAAGGAATTGGCATGCTCCGGAGGAACAAAATGTTGGTAGTGTAATAGAAAAGCCAAATTGCCGTGCCTTAGGTACGAAATTAACCTATATTGCATAATCTAAATCTCATTAAATTATGTCCAACACCTACACCCAAATCCACATCCAATGTGTAATGGCGGTAAAATTCCGCAAGTCTCTGATTCAAGCTTCGTGGAAAGAGCAACTACATAAATATATGACTGGTATCGTCCAAAATCATGGACATAAGATGATCATTATCAACAGCATGCCCGATCATTTGCACCTGTTTATTGGGTTCAGGCCCAATCAATCCCTTTCCGATCTGATGAGGCTGGTAAAAGGCGAATCATCGGAATGGATCAACAAGCAGCAATTCACACCCGCAACTTTCCGATGGCAGGAAGGATATGGGGCGTTTTCCTATTCGCGGTCGCATGTACAAACTGTTACCGATTATATATTGAACCAGGAGGAGCACCACCATAAAAGAACTTTTTTAGAAGAATATAAACAATTTCTCGAGCAATTTGAGGTTGAATACGATGAGCGGTATATTTTTAAATTACCTGAATGATTTGCGCCCGGGGAGGTATTGCCACCTATGGGGCAAGAAGATATTTATTTGTTTTTTTGCTACCAACATTTGGTCCCTACGGGACCTGACCTTGGTTGATACGTACGTGGCTCCATAGGAGCCAAATGTTGGTAGTTTTTTTGCTACCAACATTTGGTCCCTACGGGACCTGACCTTGGTTGATACGTACGTG
>JANYAB010000588.1 GCA_025355225.1 Bacteroidota bacterium | reverse complement strand
TTGGTTAATACCCGGCACAAACCGTTACAGGGTAACGATATTTTCCCTGCCCAGCAATGGGACGATTTGAAACGGCTTCAGCATATGGTGCCTTATATTGATTTTTTGAGGCAGGAATACTTTGAGGGTTTCACAGAGCTGATGGAATTGGTGCAAGCCGAAAAATCAAAAGACGACACACCCTACCAGGTGGCATTGCGCTTTTGTGGTTATGTATATAATAATTTCAAATACATAAAGGGCGTAACCACAGTTGAAACTACCCTGGATGAGATATGGAAATTAAAGGCAGGTGTTTGCCAGGATTTTGCACATATTTTAACACTAATGCTCCGCCTGGTACATATACCTGCCAGGTACGTAAGCGGATATATTGGCACCCATCGCAATAGCATGCGCGGCGAAGGTGCCACACATGCATGGGCCGAAGCTTATATTCCCGATTATGGATGGTTGGGTATAGATCCTACTAATAATTGCATTGCCAACGAAACACACATCCGGCTGGCAGTGGGACGGAATTTTTCCGATTGTTCGCCGGTAAAAGGAGTATACAAAGGGTCATCGGAGCATTTACTTGAGGTAGCGGTATCTGTTGGCGATGATGACGATGCATCGTCATCCCAAAACAAAGATGCACCCGAATTGCCTGAATTTAAACCGGTAAACGAATTTGCTAAAAACAGTTACCACCGCTATATGGAACTGCTTCAGCAACAGCAACAGCAACAGCAGTGAAATAATTGGGGTTGCCTGTTGTTCCGTTTTTGTACACGAGTTTGCTAAGAAAAGCTGCAAGCGCTGCATCGAAATACATAGGCGGCAATAAGTCAGGCTTTTTTAACGGTGGCTATTAGTTCGTCCATTGGGGGCACTTTAGCAAAAGCTTTTACCAGTTTACCCTTGTGGTCGTAAATAGCAATATATGGTGTAGTGGCCACCTGGTAATATCTTTGTACCACGTAGGTATGCCCTTCGGTGCCAACTGTTATATTAGGATATTTAGCCAGGTCGAAATCGCGGTAAAAGTTCTTCACCGCTATCAACATGTTAGGTTCCATAAAGGTGACCATGACAATTTGAATATTACCAAACTGCTTCATCTTCGGCTTCATCTCATACATCAAATGCTGACAATGGCTGCAATCCGGTGCGAAATATATGATCATCACCGGCTTATTTTTCTTGAGGTTGGTTGGTGAAAAATAAGTGCTGTCGGTTTTTAAGATCCGAAAAGGCGGTATGTTTTCAATATCCGGTTTATTTTGCGCCTGCGAGCATCCTGCTATTATAATCAGGCCAAAAAGCAAAAGTAGTTTCTTCATCGTGGCTATAAATGTACACATTCTATAATATTTTCAGGCTTCCAGCAATTCAATTTGCCAGGCAATATGCTCTTCAGTTATGGGATATAACGCATTATTGCGGATAGTGTGATAAACAACTTCAAATAATTGCATATAACAGCCCCGGCCGGATGCAATGTATTCTGTATTCTTTTGGTTATCCAATCCTATTGTTACCAATTTACCTTCGCTTCCGGCAGGTTCTAAACCATATTCGGGGTACTTGGGTCCTATTGAATTATCAAGTTGCGCTTCTTGCACATCACATCTGTCTTTAATATAGCTGCCCAGGGTGCCATGAACAACAAATGCCGGTAATGGCTGAGCGATAAGCAGGCCGGATGTTAAAAATACATTCAACTGATGAGGATAGGACAGATGAAAATGAAAGTAATCTGGCACCTCCGAGTCTTCGCGGTATATGCCCGTAGTTTTGGTAAAAGATAATGGCCTGCCGAAAAGACTAATTGCCTGATCGATCAGATGCGGACCAAGGTCATACACCAAACCATTTGTACCAAAACTTTTTTTTTCTTTAAATAATTTGGGACTAAGCGCAGCTTTATAACGGTCGAAGCGAAAATTGACTTCGATCAAACTGCCAAGCCTGCCGCTTTCTATCACTTCCTTTACCGACAAAAAATCACTGTCCCATCGCCTGTTCTGGTACACCATCAGGTGCCTGTTTACCTTCCTGCCCAAATCGTATAGCTCCTTTACTTCGGCGGTAGTTTCCGCAAGAGGTTTTTCTACCAGTACATGTTTTCCGGCTTGCAGCGCCTTTTGAGCCAGTTCGAAATGGGTGTTGTTAGGTGTGTTGATGATTACCAATTCAACATCCTCATCACTTAAAAGGTCGTCAACGGTATCGTAACTAATAGCGCCGGGATAATGCATTGCCGCCTTCTTTTCGTGGCGTTCAACTACTGCCTTTAATTCGAACCCGCGGTGGGCGCTTATAAAGGGCGCATGAAATACTCTTCCGGACATGCCATAAGCCATTAAAGCGGTTTTTATAGGTGTGGACATATTTCTAAAATAGTGAATATAGAATACTAAATGATTGAATTAAGCGCTTCAAAATTCCCATTCAATATTAATAAATTCTTCAAGCCCCTTTTTCCAGGGACGATTGGAATAAAAATAAATAAAAAAACCTTAAGGGGCTGGCAAAATTCATTGAACTTAAGATTTATAGTTATGATGAAGTTACAACACCTAAAACTACCTGACTACCCTTTGGGATAAGAAATTTGGGCGGTGCTGCATTATAATAATTATTAAAGCTGGACTTCGAATTTATTTTACCTGTAGTTTTATTCATTAATATTGTTTTTAACACTTCGGGTAGTATTTTATCAAGCACCAGGGACAATCGGTTCAACTTTCCGGGAACAATTACATTTTTCCTTTTTAACAAACCATCAATTGCAATAGGCGCAACATTTTCTGGTTCCATTATAGACAATCGATTAAGCAATGGCATTGCTTTGTTCATTAACGTCACGGCGATTGAGGTATTCATTCCTCCCGGACACAATACACTTACATGAATATTCAGCCTTTTTAATTCCTTTTGCAGACTCCTGGAGAAAGAATAGATAAAGGATTTGGTCCCGCAATATACCTGCTTTTTAGGCAGATGGAAAAACCCAGCAATACTGCCTGTGTTAAGTATATACGATGGTGTATTTTTTTCAAGCAGTTCTAAACTCAAACGTGTAATTAAAGTTGTGGCCAAAACATTTAATTTAATTAAACAGGCATATTTTTCTGCAGTTTCTTCTTCAAACCAGGCAGTACCACCAATACCGGCATTGTTAATAAGCATGTTAATTTGGAGCCCTTGCTGTTTTATTTTTTCGAAAAGCTGGTAACAATTGGTTTCCTCAGATAGATCCACCGCAAATATTTTCACATCCACGGCAAACGTTCTTTGTAAAAAATCTCGGAGTCCGGGTAATGCCTGGTCCTGCAGTGCTACAAGTATCAGGTTCATCCCTCTTGAGGCACATTCTATCGCAAGGGTTTTGCCAAGTCCTTCGCTTGCGCCTGTAATTAGGGTATATATCTTACTTTTCATGATAAATTGTATTTACGTAATCAATGGTTTGTTTTAATCCTTCGGTAAATGGGGTAATGGAATAGTATAATTGACTAATTGCTTTTTCACTGGAAAAGGTGGAGTTTAAGAAAAATCTTTTAGCAGCGTCTGGCGTTATCAAAGGCTCCCTGTCGCTTATTTTATTCATAATAAGTTCTATATAACCTAAAAATTTCATTGCAGTAAGTGATAAGGGTATCAGATGGATTTTTTTCACCTCGTTTTTAAGAACGCGGAGCACTTCTTCATAGGTGATATTTTCTCCGCCCAATATATATCTTTCGCCGCCAATGCCCCTTTGCATTGCTTTAATATGGCCATCTACTACATCATCAATAAATGCATAATTTGATTGTACACATCTTCCGCCGGGAATAAAAACAAATTTTCCTTTCAGGCAGTCTAAAAGCATCCGGCAAAAAGCATTACTATAACTTAATTGTCCGGGGCCATATACACGGGTAGGATTAACAATTACACTAAACAATCCTTTATGAGCAAACTCTCTCACCTGATATTCTGCTAATTGCTTTGATAAATCATAATCGCTGCGAAAGCTTATTATTCTCGGATCTTTTTCACAGATCAAAGCGTTGAGCGATGGCCCAAAAACCGCCGCGCTTGATGTGTAAACCAATTTCCTAACACCAGCGTTTAATGCTTCCTGGAACACATTTGTTGTGCCCTTTACATTTATTTCATAAAAAACTGACGGATCCTTTGCCCAAAGTTTGGCGTATGCTGCCGTATGATAAACTTCTTCACATCCTTTTATAGCTTCGCGTATTGTTTCGGGTTTGGTTATATCACCATAAAATATTTTAATGTTCGGGTGGTTAAATAATGAAGTATCGCTTGGGTTGCGTATTAGAGCATGCACTGAATGACCGGCACCAACAAGTTTTTTAGTAAGCTGATTACCGATATATCCGGTAGCACCTGTTACAAATATTTTTTTCAT
>JANYAB010000581.1 GCA_025355225.1 Bacteroidota bacterium | reverse complement strand
GTTCTGGATTCTTACTTGATCCATTCAATTTAACGCGGTATAGGTATTTCTGGGTAGCATTATCGGGCGATGCTGTAAAATATAAATAGCCGCCCGATTCATCCATCAAGTCGAGTTTTATTATATCATAATCGCCTTTGGTAATTAATGATTCTTTTCCATCCAGGTCGATCTTATACGCATGTCTCCAACCATCTTTTTCGCTTATCCAGACAAAAGCCTTGCCCTTATTTATCCATTCCCAGCCAACAGGATTTCCCTCGTTCCAGCGTGATTTTCCATCGATCCAGGCTTTATCATGCTCTTCGTGAATGAGGTGCGCTTTGCCATTTGACACATTGCCGATAAATATCCGGCTTTCATTTTGCGCACGGTTCAATTGCTCTAAAATGATATCGTTTGAACCGGTAGTCCACTCCATACGGGGAATGTAATGCTGAACATTATCGCCGGGGACATCTATCCAGGTGGTTTTTGCTGAGGTCACGTCCACAACACCTAATTTGCACGAACTTGGGTCTTCCCCCGCAACCGGGTATTCAACCGGAACAGTAAAGGGGTAAACAGAATCCGTGGTATTCAGCATCAGGTAGTTTTTTATCTTACGGGCATCTATTTGCCAGTAGGCTATCAACTTGCTGTCGGGCGACCAGCGGAAACCATCGCGGCAGTCGAACTCTTCCTCATAAGCCCAGTCGAAGGTCCCATTGATCAACCTGCTGCTACCATCTGTGGTTAATGGTTTAACATCGCCTGTGCTTAAGTCCTCGACGTAAATATTATGACCACTTACATAGGCTGCCTTAGTGCCATCAGGTGAAATTTTAGCGAACATTAATGATGATGCAGGTTGGTTCCTGCCTAACTGCTTCAGGGTTTTGGCAGCCATATCGTATACCCAGTAATCGCCGCGCGTATTGTAGCGCCATACCCTTTTGGTATTGGTAAATATCAGCACTTTGCTACCGTCACCAGTAAAAGTGAACCCTCTTACACTTAAGGATGCTTTATCCTTCGGTGTGAGCATTTCTTTAGTAATTACTACAGTTTTTTTAAAAGAATCGCGCGTATCCAGTTCAACAATACTACCATCCGGGCCGACTTTGTAATACTGGTAACCATCTTTTGCCCAATTGGTACCGCTCCGCTGAGCGTGTGCTTTGTTTTGAAAGGCAAGCAACAAAACGAGTGTCAGGCATAGAAGTCCCGAACGAAAAGATCTGAATTTCATTTATGTAAGTTTAAATTTTGGTGAACTTTGACATTTGTAATCAAACAATAAATTTCGCGTTAAATTAGTATTTTAAGGCCCTGCAAATTAATCATCCTATATGAAAAAACTATGCCTCTTTCTTTTCAGTATTATAATCGTTACCTCTTTTGCCAATGCACAGGGCATTGACCGAAGCAAATTTATTACAGACAGCCTCGATTTATATGTAAACCGTGCTTTAACCAACTGGCGCATACCGGGCGTTGCCGTATGTATTGTTAAAGATAACAAAGTGATAATGATGAAGGGCTATGGTGTAAAAGAACTTGGCCTGAATAATAAGGTGGATATTAACACGCTGTTTATGATCGGCAGCAATACCAAAGCTTTTACCGCTACGGCCCTTGCCATGCTACAGGCTGGTAATAAGCTCTCGTTGGATGACAAAGTAACTAAATACATACCCGAATTTAAACTGGATAATCAATATGCGGGCCAGGAAGCCATAGTCCGAGACCTTTTGTGCCATAGAATTGGGTTCAGGACCTTCCAGGGCGACTTTACTTTTTATAATACCGACCTTAGCCGCAGCCAGATCATCGAAAAAATGAGCCATGTAAAAGCGGCCTATCCGTTCCGAACTAAATGGGGGTACACCAATTCAGCATTTTTGACTGCCGGCCAGATCATTCCAAAAGTTACCGGTAAACCCTGGGAAATATATTTAAAGGAAAATATCTTCGCTCCATTGGGGATGATCAACACTTTGGCGCTTACAGCGGATATATCTAAATCTCTGGACAGAACAGTGCCGCATACCCTGTTGAACGGACAATTGACGGCTATTTCTTATTGCCAGATAGACGGACTTGCCCCAGCCGGCGCTATCAGCTCGTCGGTTAATGACATGAGCAAATGGGTGATGGCGCAGTTAAATGATGGCAAGGTGGGCAGCAGGCAGGTAATACCACTAGCTGCAATAAATGCCACCCGGGAGGCACAGGATATTGTAGGTACGGTAAAACATCTTAACGGTGAAAGCGGATACGAACTGTATGGTTTGGGTTGGTTCCTCGAAGATTATGAGAACCATCAATTGGTAATGCATACAGGTGGTGTTAACGGTTACCTAACGTCGGTTACACTGGTACCCAAGGAACGTTTAGGCATTATCGTACTGACCAACACCGACCAAAACTCATTTTTTGAGGCGCTGAAATGGGAGATCATGGACGCATACTTTAAACGGCCGTTCAGGGATTATAGTGCTAAATACCTGGCACTCTTTAAGACACATCAGGCAGCAGAGGGACAAAAGGATAAAAAACTGCGTGATTCCGTGGCTTTAAACAGGCCCCCTCAATTATTACCTGCCGGGTACACCGGAAAATATATCAATGACCTGTACGGCTCTATGACCGTCACCCAAGGCTTAAACAACGACCTGGAGATGCGGTTTGAACATCACCCCAAAATGTATGCACACCTGCAGCCACTTGGGGGCAACCGGTTTTATGTAACTTTTTCTGATCCCACTTACGGTAAAGCCGTCTTTCCTTTTACTGTCGAAAATGGCAAAGTAACAGGAGTGAGGGTGAAGGTTGCCGACTTTGTGGAGTACGACCCTTACGATTTTAAGAGAGTGCCGTGAGGGAATGCGGAATTCGGAAGTTCGAATGCAGAAGTTAAAATATGGGCCCATATTAAACTCACTTTAATTTACCATTTGCTTAACAAAATTACGCACCTTTTTGTTGAAATTTGGACCGAAACAAATTTCAGGTAATGTTGAGGTTTGTTTTCTGCTATATAAGGTTTGAAAAAGTATGATTAACAAACTTTGCAAGACTATCTACTATTGTAATTCACTTTCGTTACAACTTATAACCGATGATTAAAACTGTTTTTATTGCCAGTACTGAACCATACAGCGGAAAATCGATCATATCCATAGGCCTGATTAACATGCTTTTAGGAAAAGCTCAAAAAATAGGCTATTATAAACCGATCATCAGTCAAACCCAGCCGCAAAAAAAAGATGATCATATCGACACTATTTTAAGCCATTTTGATCTGCCAATGATCTACGAGGATACCTATGCCTTAACCTGGCCGGAAGCTATGAGCCAAATGGAAACTGAAAGCCAGGGCGAAATGCTGGATACGATTATCCGCAAGTTTAAATATCTGGAGGAGAAATATGATTTCGTTGTTGTAGAGGGAACCGACTACCTGGGCGAAGGGACTGCTTTTGAATTTGAGATCAATGTGCAAATTGCTAAGAACCTGCGCTCCCCGGTGATCATTGTCATATCAGGGGACGGAAAAACCACTGCGCAGGTGGTTAGTGCAGCGCTTACAGCCATACATAATTTTGACGCGCGCGAAATACAAGTACTGGCCCTTGTCGCTAATAAAATCAATACCGAACAGGCAAAGGATATAGAAGAACTGCTGAAGCAACAGCTTCCAGCCGAAATATTACTGACCATTATCCAGGAGGATAAACGCCTTAAAAGCCCTACCATGAAAGAGATCAACGAACAGTTGAATGGTAAGGTATTGTTTGGTAAAGATCAACTCTCTAACCAGGTTGATAATTTTGTAACCGGGGCTATGCAGGTACCCAACTTTTTAAATTACCTGACAGAAAATGTGCTGATCCTTACCCCGGGCGACAGAGGCGATATCATTATTTGCGCGTTGCAGGCTAATTTATCCACAAGCTATCCTAAAGTAGCAGGAATTATTCTTACAGCGGGATATGAGCCCGAGGAACCAATTTTAAGACTTATAGAAGGTTTGCAAACAGTGGTGCCAATTATCGCCGTTCAATCGGGCACTTTTCAAACCAGCAATGCGGTAGGCGCCATCCGGTCAAAA
>JANYAB010000566.1 GCA_025355225.1 Bacteroidota bacterium | reverse complement strand
ATTGCCGACCCGAGCCGGCGGCAAATGCTGATGCTGCTCTCCAAAGAAAGTTTGACCATTAACAGCCTGGCCGAAAATTTCGACATGAGCCGTCCCGCTGTTTCAAAGCATATTAAAATATTGTATGGCGCGGGCTTTATTTCCATTCAGGACATCGGTCGTGAACGGCATTGCACGCTGAAACAGGACGGGTTTAACGCCTTGCATGAGTGGCTCAGGTACTTTGATCAGTTCTGGACATCGAAACTGAAGAAGCTGGAAGACTTATTAAATAACAAATTACCAAACTGAAAAATTTATTGGAAAACAAACTTTAAAATTCAATCAAAATGAATCAGCAAAATTATCAATGCAGCATAGCTGCAGACTTTACGCCACAAGAGGCGTTCGACGGCATCAACCAGGTTAATGCCTGGTGGGCAAAAAACTTTGAAGGCAGCGCCGAAAAATTGAATGACGTTTTTACTGTCCATTTCGGCGAAACCTTTGTAACCTTTAAAGTCACCCAGAGCATACCCGGTAAAGAGATCGCATGGGAGGTAACCGATTGCTACCTGCCCTGGCTCAAAGACAAAACCGAGTGGAACGGAACCACCGTCGCATTTAAAATTTCGCCTTTGGGTGATGAGACCCAAGTTACAATGACGCACATCGGTCTGGTACCGGAAGTCGAATGCTTTGACGCGTGCGAAGCAGGTTGGAACAAACATTTCAAAGGAAGTTTATTTAAACTGTTAACTGAACACGCCGGCGTTCCGCAATAAAAGCACAGGTCATCTGCGGCAGACTCTGCTAAGACAAAAAACCTTAATTTAATATCAATTTTATGGATAAACTTGATTATCATGTTCAGCTTAACGTAAATACGACAGTTGAACGGGCCGTCAAAGCCATCAGCAATGTATCGGGTTGGTGGGCGCAGGAATTAGATGGCGTTGCGGAAAAACAGGGGGACCAGTTCACGGTTCATTTCGGTAAAACATGGGGAAAGTTTTGCGTGTCAGAACTTAGTCGCGACCGCATTGTTTGGGCAGTGACTGACTGTTACCTCGACCTGCTGAAAGACCCAAAAGAGTGGAATGGTACCCGGCTGATCTTCCGGCTTAGCAGCGAGGGCGATCAAACTGTCATCGATGTAACGCATGAGGGATTATCACCAGATAAGGAATGTTTTAATGACTGCACAAAGGGTTGGAACTTTTATTTTCAGGAAAGTCTGTTTGGCTATTTGGAAAAAGAGCACGGTTTGCCGGGAGCGGGCATCCACGCCTGGCTGGAGAGCAACGGCAAGGTATTGAAAGGTAAAATCTATACCCGCAACCAGTTATCTACGGAAATGAACGGCGACCTGCTGCTGCTGGATGTGAAGCAAACTAAAGTGGAGCAAGTACTTTCAGCTTACTCGGTCAGGTCTTTCAACGGCGAGGTGGGAAAGCCCAGGGGCGATTATTATATGCTGTTGAACAATGAACCGGGACTATTGGAGGATTTACAAAACTTTGTTACAAAATAAAGATAGAATGAATAACCAAAGCTATTCGGCTACTATTGAAGTAGCGTTGTCTCAACGTGACGTTTTCTCACGCTTAAACGATGTGTCAAAATGGTGGACAAAACAGGTTGCGGGAACAAGTACAGAATTTGAAGGGGAAAGTTCAAAGCTTAATGATACATTTATACTCAGGCACGGCGAGGTTCACTATTCAAAACATCAATTGATTGAGGTTATACCCAATAAAAAAGTTGTATGGCTGGTAACCGACAGCAAGCTTAACTGGATAAAAGAAAATAAACAGGAGTGGACAGGCACAAAGATGATTTTTGAGATAATTCCTGAAGGAGAAAAAACCACTTTGATTTTTACTCACGAGGGACTTATTCCGCAACTGGAATGTTATGTCCATTGCGTTCATTTTTGGGACAGGGTTATCAAAGAGTGGCTTTTCAACTTTATCATTGAAAAAACATAGGGTTTCATACAGGAGACCATGATTGGATGAAAACTAATGCACAATTAATCATTAAATTAAATCAAAATGGAAAAGAACGATTTTACCAGCAGTATCTCTGCAAAAATTAGCGCGGACGAAGCGGTCAAAAGAATCAGCAATGTGCCTGGATGGTGGGGTATAACCTTTAGCGGCAGTTCCGAAAAACAAAATGATCAATTTATAGTAAAGATGGGTGGCGATTCATTCTTTAACTTTACCGTTGCAGAATTAATTCCTGGTAAAAGAATTGTTTGGTTAATTACAGATTGTAACATGCCCTGGTATTCGGATAAAAAGGAATGGGCAAATACCAAAATAATTTTTGATCTCACTGAGAACAACGGCGTAACAGAGCTGAATTTTACGCATGAAGGCCTTACACCCGACGTCGAGTGCTACAAGGACTGCGCCCCAGGCTGGACCCATTGGATCAAAACAAGTTTATTTTCCTATTTTACTACTGGAGAAGGCGTTTTTCGGCCGAGTACCGTGTAGCCGTTTTATTGAGTTTCGGCCGGGGGCAGCTTCTTTTTATGCTTACCTACATTCACTCGCGGCGATTGTGAGAATTACGGGCGATCAGAGCCCCGCCGGCAGTCACGCTATATGCCCGAATTAGTTTTTGGTCTAAGTTATGCAGGCTAAACTTAGACCAATTCTGGGGCAATGGGAACAGTGCGGTCAATTCTACATGGTGTGGGGTTCAACTTTAAAATAGGATTTGTAGTCAGCGAGTCGTTTCAGCAGTCCCTTATTTTCGCTAATTATTTTCGCCCTTTCGGCCGCTCCAGCAGGTAAAATTATGTACCCGAATGGACCCTTTCTTTCCCCAAGAAACAAAGCGGCTGGATTAATCACGAACGGCCCATCAGCCTGGCCGTTCGGTATATTGCCTATATCCGTATTGGTTAAATATGGAGCATAAAACATATAATGTGGCATGTTCATGGTCATAACGTCATGATGATCCGGTTTTCCCGGGTATGAACGCATTACCGGGGCCAGCATGTATGAAATGCCTGTCCTCGCCGGAGCTTTGTATATTCCTTTCCTTATCCTGTCAATTACTATGTTTTTTATCTGTAAGGGGGTGAATTTTCCGGTGGCCCTCATAGCCGCAACATCCATGTAAACAGGGAAAATTGTTTTGGCGCCTTCAGCATCGTAGCTAATTGCGGCAGCATCATCTTTCCTGAATTCGGCCCATTCCCACTCTGTCCGGGTAACGAAACATATGAATCCGTTGGAGCCTTTATGAGCTATATAATAGCCCTTTTTAGGATCTAACAAATAAACAGTGGCATCGTGACGCAATTGCGGGGGAAGGGCACTTAAGGCGAAGTCAGTCTCCAGATTTACCGGAATTTTTTCAAGTTCCCAATCCGCATGTTTTTGGGCAAAACTTTGGGCGGTGATAAATAAGATGACAAGGACAGATAGAGCGTGTCCGCGTTTTTTTGCCGATCTGATTACATTATTCATACTTTACGATTTAATTGCCATACTAAATTGCACTAATATTCTGCAATGAAG
>JANYAB010000561.1 GCA_025355225.1 Bacteroidota bacterium | reverse complement strand
AGAGTCCGAAAATGATCTGGCTTATTGGGAGAAGAACCACAATTCAAAAATTTTAAAAAGAATAGCTGAATTATTTGCTTCAATGGAGAAGCATCCTACCAATGGGATTGGTAAACCAGAAGCGTTAAAGTATAACTTATCAGGATACTGGTCAAGGCGAATTGATAGGGAAAATAGAATTGTTCACAGAGTCGATGGAAATATAATTTGGGTGATTTCCTTAAAAGGACATTATAAATAGTCCGGGGAGAGACCCCAGAACACCGCCTTTATCATGTTTATTTCGGCATTGTGACCAGAAGTAACGGTAACCGAAGTAGACGCGAACCGCAAACGGATAACGCTATCCATGAAAGTAAACGAATCGCGCCAACAGCCCAAACAACAGCCTAAACCGGTTATGGAGAAAAAAGCTAAAAATCAACCCGAAACCGATATCGCCATTAAACTGGCGGCATTGAAGAATAGGTTTAAGTAAGGTTGTGCCATCGGCACAAAAGCTTTGTAGAATTTTATTCCAAAGTGATTTGCCTCCTTATGCTTTCTTCTAATGAGATAAATGTTTCTGTACGCTGGATCCCTTTTACGGCTTGGATATCCTCGTTCAATACTTCGCGCAGGTGGATGGTATCATGACATACGATCTTTGCAAAGATGCTGTAGCTGCCGGTGGTATAATGCAGTTCGACGATTTCCTTTACCGTTTTTAATTGCTTAACGGCCTCGTGATACTGCGATCCTTTTTCCAAATAAATACCCAGGAAGGCAGTGATATCATATCCCAGTTTTTGCGGATCTACTTCAAGACTGGCGCCTTTTATTACGCCCATCTCCTCCAGTTTTTTCATCCGAACATGTATTGTTCCGCCGGAAACAATCAACTCTTTGGCGATTTCGGTGTACGGAGTTGTCGCATTTTTCATTAATATCGATAAAATCTGGATATCGAGATTATCAATTTCTAAATTTTGAGCTTTTCTGTGGGACATAAATTTTCAATTCTATATTTAAATACAAGTTTAATTAAAATAAAATTAAAAATAAAAATATTTTGTTGAAATATTTGCAAGAAATCGATAGTCCTGTTAGATTTGTAATAAGCAAACGGATAAGCTTAACGTTCTTTAAAAATAAAAACATTGTTGGGTGGTGAAATTTTTGGCAGACACACCTCCTTGTCCCGGTGGCGGAGAATATGGGAAACCCGAAGCGGGCTAACCACTCCTTGAAGGTTCGACCCCTTCCCCAACAGCACTCTCGCACGAGGCGAGATTTTAAAATGTAGGATGGTGAAATTTTTGGCAGACACACCTCCTTGTCGCGGTGGCGAAGATAATGGGAAACTTTCAGCAATGAGAATAACCACTTTGTGAAGGTTCGACTCCTTCTCCTACAGCTCTTCTCATAATTTAGGTTTATAATTGGTTAGTAAAGACCCCTGCCCATCAGGGGCTTTACTGTTTTATAACCTTTCGTCAATGCTCTTAATTTATTTTAATATCGAATAATGAATTTCGAATATCGAACGCCGAAGTGAGTGTCATGTTATGAAAGAAGTTCATCATTCAGAATTCGACATTCGATATTATCTAATCCGATTGTTTTAACCCAGCCGATGTTTAATAAACCTTCATAACTTATTGGAAATAAACTGGAAGCTGACCGCCGCAAAACTGCAAACCGATTAATTATACCTATATTTACAGAAATCCACTGCTCATGATCCTCTTTTCAAGAAGAAATTTATTTTACAGCGATTACAGATGGAGTAGCTATGTGCCTAACGACCCGCGTACAAATGGCCGGCCGGATGATACCCCTTTTTGCAAAGAGGAAGGAAATGAAGTGGTTTATCTCATAAATAAACTAATGGCACTTTGGGATTACCGTTTCTCTAACACCGGCAATAAAATGGAAAAACTGATCCATGATAAACTGCCGACTGACATTACCACTCAGGAAGCCGTTCAGAATTGGCTGAAAGCGAATCTGAAATTCTAAGTCTATAAATTAAACTTACGAAGTTTTACCAGATTGTTCGATATTACTGTTTTTCGAACCTTGCTGCCCATCCGCCTCCAGATGCAAGTTGTACTTTAAGCTTATCTTTTGAAGACACATTGACCACTAATCGTTTATAATCTGTTCCATCCTTGTCTGCATTTACGCCGTCCTCAAATATGGTGGCGCGGTAGCTCCCTTCAGGCAGGAATGACAAATCGACGCTTATCTGGCGGCCATTCCAATTAGACATAGCACCTGCATACCAGGTAGTCCCTTTCCTGCGGGCAATGCTTACAAACTCACCTACCTCGCCATCTAAAGCCACGGTTTCGTCAAAG
>JANYAB010000533.1 GCA_025355225.1 Bacteroidota bacterium | reverse complement strand
TCCAGGTAACGGAAAGGGGCATGGGCGACTATTGGTCACAGGCCAGCTCAAGATCGGATGTTAAAGCCATAAAGAATGATAAAGACTACTTTTTTGACCCTAATGGCACATTAACGGCCTTTGGCTCCGGAACTGGCAACGGCGGGTTTTGCCATGCAGGCGTTGATGCCGAAAATAAAGATGGCTGGAACGACCTCGAATTGATTACTTATGGCGATAAAAGTATCCGTATTGTAAACGGAAAAGTAGTAATGGCCCTTTCAAACAGCAGGTATATGGTTGGTAACGAAGCAAAACCATTGGTACACGGTAAGATACAATTACAAAGCGAAGCAGCGGAGGTATTTTATAAGGATATTAAGATAAAACCGATTGATAGGATACCTGCGGAATATGCCGGGTACTTTAAGTAACGACATGAATTTATTCAATAATTTCTTTGATATTTTCAGGAAGGCTTATTTCACCAAAGAAATAGCACATAATAATGATGTAATTACTGCAAAAGAGAAGCAGTCAATAGTCATTAAAACATGCCTTAAAACTACTTTGAAGCAACATGGATATCTAACAAATAGTCAGACATGGTGGCGTGACCAGGGTGATTTTTTTATAATAATAAACCTGCAAAACTTTTCATGGAATACCAAAAACGATGTTACTTTCTGTTTTAACATAGGTATAGCATTAAAAAGCAGGATGAAAGATGTGTTAAAAAAGCCATCGTATTTTGATTTGACAACGCATACCCGAGGAGGTGCTTATTTATCTGATTCAAGAAAAAATATTCATAGAGTCGAAACAGGCTACATAATTAAATCCAATACCGATGTTGAAGATTTTATTAAGGAATTGAGTGTTGATTTCGAAACGGAGATATTGCCAAAATTGGATAAACTAAAAACGATCAATGACTGTGTTGAGTATTACGAACAATTTCCGTTTTGGGGCGATCACTTGAAGCGTATGATTAATCGAGACAGCTTATAAAAAAAGCGAATTACATAAATTAGATACCGTCCAATTCGTGTAATTCGCCCTTAATTCGTGAAAATCCGTGCCAAATTACTTATCACTCAACATAATCGGATTGCCCTTACCGCCGCCCCCGCCAATAATGATCACCTTAGCATTAGGCGACAACGCAATTTCTTTTTGGGCCTTAATGCTTTCGTAGATCAACTGCTTGTCGGATAAACCGGTGGAAAGTATCTTTTGGTAATCGGCGATGCCCTGCGCTTCTACGCGTTTACGATCCGCTTCCTGGCGCTCTTTCTGCAAAACAAACTGCATCTTCTGTGCGTCCTGCTCGGCATTTATTTTGGATTCGATACTTGCCTTTACCGATGCCGGCAAGGAAATATTGCGCACCAATATCTGCTGTACAATCAGGCCGTTCTTGGCAAAATTTGAAGTAATGGATTGATTTATCTTAAACTGAAACTCCTGGCGCTTGGTGGAATAAAGATCCACAGCCTGGTAATTTACAGCATTATCACGGATGGCAGTACGTGTAACCGGCCGTACGATCTTATCTTCATATTTCTCCCCGATATTTTGAAGAATGAAAGGAGCTTTATTGGGATCTATTTTATACAAAACAGAAAGGTCTATGGTAACCTCTAATCCATCAGACGAAAGAACGCGTATGGCATCATCACCCTGTACCTGTCCTTCGCCCTCTTTCCCGCTCATGGTATAATTTTGCGTGCGGGAGTCAAAGGTAGTTACTTCAACCAGTGGGTTTATAAAATGCAAGCCGCTTTCAAGCACATTGTTCTGAACCTGGCCAAATAACGTTTGTACACCCACATTTCCGGCCTCAATTACATTGACCGTGGAAAGCAGCAGCCCAATTGCGATGATTACGATCCCGACAGTGTTTACGATACCACCAAAACGGCTGCCTGGTTCCGGCGAGCGTTTGAGCACTATGCCCACGACGAGCACAATGACACCTAAAATTGCTATTAGCATAATGTTTGAAAGTTAAGGTTTTTTCTGAATGTTGCGCACTTCTTTTATCAACCGTATTTTTAATATAATAAATACAGTACCTATAAATACTGCGCCCAGGATAAACTCATATCGGGTGTATTCAAATCCCCAGTACGCTAAAACTACGCAAACAAAAATGCAAATGTTGTAAAAAACATTTAGCGCTAATTTTTTGCCCATGACTTAATACACAGCTATCGTAGGATCAATTTCTTCGGCCCAGGCCAAAAGGCCGCCTTTAAGATTATATAAATTGGTGAAGCCAAACTGCTGCTCCAATTGCATAATAGCAGCAGCGCTGCGTTTGCCGCTGCGGCATTGCATAATTACAGGCTTATCTTTGGCAATCTGATCGGCCTCAATTAATATCCCTCCAAGCGGGATAAGCTTGCCGCCAATGTTTGACATTTCGTATTCAAAGTCCTCGCGAACATCTATCAGCTGAAAATCTTCACCCTTGTCCATCATTTCTTTCAGCTCCAATACACTTATTTCTTTCATGATTATTATAAATTTCAATCAAAGGTAGCTTTTTCTCTAATAATTAATTCGTCATAAATTTTGTAACAATCAATTGGTTAGCGCGTTTTATATATGTTTGCAGAAAGTTTACATTTAATTGATGAAAAAAATTACCCGCTTTTTTTGGTTCTGTTCCGGAGCGCATATAGGTACTTTAAAGAGATATCCGATAGAGCATAGTAAATATGTCGGGATTGGGGCTACTATATTTTTCACCGCTTTATTTGCTTCGTTATCAGGTGGTTATGCCATGTATTTTGTATTCAACGGTGATGCATTTGCTGTAGGTTTTGCCATCCTTTTTGGATTAATATGGGGCCTGGCAATCTTTAATATGGACCGCTATATTGTATCGAGTATTAACAAAGAGGGCACCACTAACCAGCAAATATTACAGGCTTCTCCGCGAATTTTGTTGGCAATTATGATAGGTATTGTGATTTCGCGGCCGTTGGAATTAAAGATTTTTGATAAAGAAATACGCCAAAAACTAAAAACGGCCTACCTTAAAGGGCAGCACCGGAAGATTGATACACTGCAAAAAACTTACCAGCAGAAATACGGTATGGAGCTGACTAAAAACGGCGACCTGAAAAAGGAGAAGGATTCGCTCGAAAAAGATATAAATCGTACCCGGTTCATGTTAAACCAGGAAGTTTTTGGTGATAAAACCAATCAAACTTCCGGAATTGTAGGTTATGGCACCTATGCCAAACAAAAACAGACTGTGCTTGAAGAGAAGGAAGCCAGGTTAAAAACGGTTACCGACAACCTGGGACAAATGGACAGTTACCTGAGTCAGCGAAAGGACTTTGAAGGCCTGAACAGTACCAGGCTATATACCGGTCACGAACTAGACAGCCTGTCGAACCTTGCCGGTTTCTCAGACCGCAACTGGGCGCTGGGACAGTTAACCTACAACGAGAACGGCACCCGCGACCTGGATACTTACCTCGCTATTTCATTTATCGGCTATTTGTTTATTTTATTTGAGTGCCTGCCTGTATTTGTAAAATTAATGTCCCCGAAGGGTCCTTACGATGTCGCCATCGGTAAAATTTCTGAAGCCAATATGCATTTAGCCGAAAAAGACAAGGACCGCGACATAGAGGTAACCGACCGTGTTTACGACCATCATTTGGATACCGATATAGAGAAACAGAAGAAGATAATCACTTCGCAATCCGAGTATGACTTTGAGCGGCATAATTACGATTAGTTAAACCTTATCCAAATCATCCACCATCTGGTATATTCAAACCTCGTCGGCTTTATCGGTTAATACTTTGAAGCTATAAATAGCCTTCGGTAACCGTCACGACAAGCAAGAAATATTTAAAATCAGACCACCTGTCGTACTCAATGAAATAGAAATGTGTTATATTTATCAATTTTAAATAATAGGCAATTGTTAAGCAATAATTAATCGAGTCTATGATTTTAAATAGACAGCACCTTCAATAGACAGACAGCATCTTTAATACATGGACGATAGTTTAAATAAGGACGAGCCGGAGGTCAGGCTTAGAGCGTTCAGAGCAATTGATGAGCCAGAAACCTGTGAGTTATTCATTGAGGGGCATACACACGTTTTAACAAGTATTGGAGTTACAAAGGTAACCTCCTCGAAAAATGAATGGACAAAGAATCCCGCTGCATTTGTAATGATTGTGGAATCGTTAGATGGCAAAAGGGTATATGGAGGAGCCAGGGTGCATGTTTCGGGAGGAACTGAACCTTTACCTATTGAGCAGGCTACCGGTGCAATGGACCCGGCGATTTTTGATTTAGTTTGGGGTTTTGCACAACACGGTACCGGCGAGGTGTGCGGTTTATGGAATTCGCGCGAGATAGCCGGATACGGAATTGGCAGTATATTTTTAATTCGTACTGCAATCGCCATTTCCGAACAGATAGGCGTTCAATCTCTTTTTGCATTATGTGCCCCTTATACCATCCAGCCCGCAGAAGCAGTTGGTATGGAGATAGATACAACCGTTGGTAACAATGGCACATTTTACTATCCTAAATTAGATCTTCTGGCAACGACTATGATATTAAGGGACGTGACCGCCCTGAGCAAAGCACATGAAGAAGATAGAAAGGCGATAATGAAGCTGCGGGAAAACTTAAATATAACCCGTGTTGAGACATTAAGAAGGAAGGAAATAACCATTCACTATGAAATTCAAATTCCAAATCTTGACAAATGGGATCTGAATGAAACCATTTTGCATGCTGAAAAATCATTCTTGAAATCAAAGGTGATCGAAACCGATCCGGAAATTATTTAACCTTATGGTTAAATATTGCGTATAAGTTTACCTTTGCCAGTAGTTTAATAGCTTTTAACCCCCATTATGCCCAAAAACAGCATAACCCATTTGCTTGCCAGTACCGAAAGCAAGCTTATTTATACGCCTGCGTTTTTCAGATTGACGATACCTGCTGAAAAAGAGGCTTTTAACACGTTGTTAGCCAGAGAAAAAGTTTCGTTTGTTCACGACGAGATTTACGGACAGTTGCAGGAGCTTATAAAAAGTTTAAACCCATCGGTGAGAATAAAGAGCGATGAATATCAAGCGCGCATTACCAATCATTTAAATGGAAAAACGATAGACGAATATGGCGTTTGGATTTATTATCCCTGGAACCAGCGTCTTGTTCATTTGCTGGATGAGGATGAATTTATTGAAGTTCGCACCAACAGAAATCAATACAAGATAACCCGGGCTGAACGGAGTATACTAAGCACAAAAAAAATCGGCATTGTCGGTCTTTCGGTTGGGCAATCGATAGCACTTACACTTTCGATGGAAAGAGGTTTCGGGGAACTACGCCTTGCGGATTTTGACACCCTTGAGCTGAGCAATCTTAACAGGATCCGGACCGGGCTTCACAACATGGGTGTTCCAAAAGTGGTTATCGCGGCAAGGGAAATTGCTGAAATAGATCCTTTTTTAAAGGTAAGCTGCTTTTTTGACGGGTTAACGGAAACCAATATGGACCTGTTTTTTACAGGCAATGGCAAGCTGGATCTATTAGTTGATGAATGCGACGGTTTAGATATCAAAATAGTTTCGCGGTATAAGGCGCGCGAACTAAAAATACCTGTTGTAATGGATACCAGCGACCGGGGAATGCTTGATGTGGAACGTTTTGACCTGGAGCCTGACCGCCCGATTTTGCATGGAACTGTTGAAAATGTAAACCCCAAAACTATAAAGGAATTAACAAATGAGGAGAAGATACCCATTATATTACAAATGCTGGGTATTGAAAACATCTCGTTAAGGGCCAAAGCATCCATGGTAGAGGTGGAGCAATCCATTAATACCTGGCCGCAGCTTGCCAGCTCGGTTACTTTAGGTGGAGCTGTTGGGGCAGATGTTTGTCGCCGTATACTTCTGGACCAATTTCATCAATCAGGAAGATATTATATCGATCTTGAAGAACTTATTGCCGAAAAACCTTCAAGTGCCCGACAAACAGTAAAACCTGTAAATCCCTTTATGTCGCTGTCTGAGGAAGACATGCGGGGCCTGGTTAATGAATCGTTATTTCAAAAAGAGGCTAATTGTATAAACCCGGACAGGGAAGTAATCAGGGAATTGGTTAATTCGGCTTGCGCAGCACCTTCTACGGGAAATGATCAGCCATGGAAATGGCTTTATAAAGATGGCACATTGCACCTGTTTCATGATGAATTTCGCTCATACTCCTTCGGTGATTTTCAGAAAATGGCTTCGTTTATCAGTTTTGGCGCCGCTTACGAAAACTTATATATAAAGGCGCTTCAGATGGGAATTAAACCCGTTCTTCAATTTTTGCCGAATGTTTTCAGCGAAAAACTGGTGGCGTCGATTAACTTTAAACCGCTTAACAACAGTGAAGACGCAGCTTATTTGAAACCTTTAGCCGGGGAAATATTCAATCGCCACACGAACAGGAACTCAGCTCCTAAAGCCGGTATTCCCTTAAGTGCTCTTGATCAGCTATCCGGATTCGCGGAATCAATCAGAGGGGCAAAATTACAATGGTTTACTAACGAAGATGAACTGAATGTGCTTGCAAAAATTATAGGGGCCTGTGACCGTACAAGGCTTTTAAACCCGGCGGGACATTATGATTTTGTTCACCGCGAAATGCGATGGACCAAAGAAGATGCAGATCGTACAAAAGATGGTATGGATACCAGGACATTGGGATTAAGCAATTCGCAATTGGCAGCCTTAAATGTTATAAAGGACGAAAATGTGGTTCGGACATTAAAGGATCTTGATGGAGGATATGCTTTGGACATGCTCGCTAAGCGGACCATAACAAATGCATCAGCCCTCTGCATGATTACCTTACCCGAGTATAATTTAAAAAACTTTTTTGAAGGTGGACGTTCTATGGAGCGGTTTTGGCTGGCGGCAGCTAACCTCAATATGGCTGTGCATCCGTTAATTTCACCTTTTTATCTTTTCCCGCGCATCACCCATAGTAATGGAGAAGGTTTGGACCCCAAGAGTATTCTGGAATTGACGGATTTAAGGAAGAAATTTATAAATCTCACGAAGCTTGAGGAGAACCGTGCTGAGGTCTTTTTAACTAAAATTGCCATAGCGCCAGAGCCGGTAGTAAAAACACACAGGTTACCGCTTGAAAAAGTATTGACCATAGAATAACACGGAATGCATATCAAAATAGATAGATCTAAATTTTTCGTCAGTCATAGTACCCTCTTTCAAAAAACGAAGAGACTTTGTTTTGCATTTCTCCTGCTGCAATTATTTTTTTCGGCAAAAGTATTTGCGCAAACTCCTTTAGTTTTTAAAGGAGAGAATATTATTATAGGCGACCATGTTTCAATTCTTGAGGACCCCAGCGATCATTTAACTTTTCAAACCGCAAGTGTTTCTTCAGGGTATATACCGTCAAAAAGCCAGGTCCCTAATTTAAATCTAAGCAAATCTGATTTTTGGCTCAAATTTTCTATAAAAAACGAAAGCCCGGAAAATCATCTTTTATTGACCCTGGAATATCCCACCCTCGATATTTGTGAGTTTTATTATCCTGTTAATAATCAATATTTAATCCAAAAGGCTAATGATGCCGAGGCGTTTAATAATCGAAAATACAAGCATCAAAACTTTGTGTTCGATTTATATCTTCCAGCTAATACAACAAGCACTTACTACCTCAAAGTTAGCAGTAGCGAACAAATGATTTTGCCCCTTATTTTAGGCACTCCTCAAAAAATAGCCGAAGCAACGCTAACTCACGACCTCCTCTGGGGCGTTTTGATCGGATTATTAATAGTGATGGTATTATACAATTTGTTTGTTTATTTCTCCACAAAAGACAAAAGCTACCTGTATTATGTATTGTATACTGCCTTTATCGGTCTTACGCAAACATCGCTGTCAGGTTATACCTATCATTATATTTTTAATACAACTCCATTTTTGTTCAATAAAGCACTAATTATATTCCCCGGGCTGGCCGGAATTTCTGCGGTGTTCTTCGTAAGCTCTTTCCTGCATACCAGGGAACGGACCCCAAAACTTCATAAGCTATTTCCAATAATTATTATATTATACGGCGCGGCTATTATTTTAAGAATAGCCGGATTCGATCATACCAGTTACAGAGTCATCGATATTACGGCGTTGCTGGCTGCTATAATAATTTTTTCAGTTTCCATTGTCATTTCATTACAGGGATACAGGCCGGCCAAGCTTTTTTTATTGGCATGGGCTATATTCCTGATAGGCATAATATTGTTTGTGTTGCGCAACCTGGGTATACTGCCCTATAATAATTATACCAATTACACCATGCAGGCAGGTACAGCTTTGGAGGTTACATTACTATCGTTGGCACTTGCTGATAGAATAAATATCTTTAAGGCGGAGAAAGAAAAGTCGCAGGAAGAAACAGTAAACGCATTAAAGGAAAATGAACGCATTATACGCGAACAAAACGTGATGCTGGAGTTAAAGGTAGAAGAACGCACGATTGAGTTAAGCGAAGCAAACCATGAACTCAACACAACACTTGAAGATTTAAAACAAGCACAAACACAGCTTGTAGAATCAGAAAAAATGGCTTCACTCGGTCAATTAACAGCAGGAATAGCACATGAGATAAATAATCCAATAAACTTCGTAACTTCAAACATTAATCCCTTAAAACGGGACATCGATATTATGTTTGACGCAATTACGATGATTGAAAATTTAGGAGTATCCGATTCGTCGCCGGCTGACAAACAAAAACAGATAAATGAATATAAAGAGGAGTTAGACTTTGATTATCTCACATCGGAAATTAAACATCTTTTAAGGGGAATCAATGAGGGCGCTAACAGAACTGCTGAAATTGTCAAGAGCCTGAGGATTTTTTCGCGCCTCGATGAAGACGACCTGAAAAAAGCAGATATTAACGAAGGGCTGGAGTCAACAATAGTCATTGCCAATAATCTGATCGGCACTAAAATTAATGTAATTAAAGAATATGGAGACCTGCCAAAGGTGGAGTGTTATGCAGGAAAGTTAAACCAGGTGTTTCTAAACATTATTTCAAATGCCGTTTACGCGGTACAAAAAAGATTTGGAAATAAGGCCGGCGGCGAAATAACAATTATTACGAGCCGTGATGAAAAAAATGTATTTATAAAAATAAAAGACAACGGCATTGGTATGGACGCTAAAACGCAAAAAAAGGTATTTGAACCCTTTTTTACGACAAAAGAAGTTGGCGAAGGCACTGGCTTGGGAATGTCTATTGTGTACAATACAGTAAAAAAACATAATGGGCTAATAAATGTTAATAGCTTGCCCGGTGAAGGAACCGACTTTACTTTACAATTACCTATAATCTTTACACAATAATAAATAGCTGTATAAGTGAATAAAAAACTCGACGATCTTCTTTGCAACCTAAACTACTTATGTCAAAAAAGTTTATTTTAAAACCACTTACCCATCTACCATAATGTCGGAAAAAATGAAAATATTGTATGTAGATGACGAACCGGATAATCTGGTTGGTTTTAAAGCGTCTTTAAGGCTCGATTATCAAATCTTAACAGCCGTAAATATACCCCAAGCTATAAGTTGTCTGGATAATCACCCCGAAATTAAAGTTGTCTTTTGCGATCAGCGAATGCCAGGAAAAACCGGGGTCGATTTTTTTGAAGATATACGGATTAGCCATCCGCTGCCAGTACGTATTTTATTAACCGCATATACAGATGTTGAGGCGATAATTGAAGCCATAAACCGGGGCAATATATTTAGATATGTAAAAAAGCCATGGACGGAAGCTGATGTTATTTCGGCAATAGAAGAAGCTAATAAGTTTTATATGGCTAATTCAATGCTTTCTGTTAAAAATGATGAATTGCAAAGGGCTTATGATGAATTAAACAAGTTTGCCTACAGCGTCAGTCACGATATAAGGGGACCCCTATCCGGAATTTTGGGTGCAATTAACCTGGCACGTGAAATTGATGATGTTGAAGAGATGAAAGAGATGCTGTATTTGATGCAAAAATCAGTAAAAAAACTGGATACTTATGTTTTAAGCATGCATGATTATTATAGCTTGCAAAGAGGAGAACTGAAAATAACGGAAATTGATTTTAATGAAATTATTGACGAACTGAAAGCTATATATGACGTGCATTCAAAAATAAATAAAGTCGCGTTTAAAGTAAATGTTAAACAAGATGAGATTTTCCGCAACGATCAAGCGCCATTAAGGCTGGTACTTAACAACCTTTTATCAAATGCTTTTAAGTATCAGGAGAAGGATAGCAAAAATAAATCTGTTGATTTGAGCGTTGATGTGCACAACAACGTCGCTACAATTTACGTAAAAGATACAGGCATAGGTATTTTGGGAAGTCATGTGGGGGAAATATTCAATCTGTTCTATCGCTCAAATTCGCTGGAAGTAGGATCTGGCTTTGGGTTATATAACGTAAAAAGCGCGTTGTTGAAATTAAACGGGCAAATAGAGGTCAACTCCGTTTTGCACAAGGGAACAACTTTTAAAGTGACCATCCCCTCTATCTGATGAATATGGAATTTTCGTTTATAGTTATCGATGATAGCGAACTGGATTGCTTTCTTGCCCGAAAAGTTATAGAACTTACCGAAAAAGGCGTAGTTACCAGAATTTTTCAGAATGCGCAAAATGCACTCGATGCAATAGCAGAAAACCCGGTTGAGAAGGGTAAACAGCCTACTATAATTTTGCTTGACATACAGATGCCGGAGTTTAATGGATTTCAATTTGTTGAAGAATTTGAAAAATTCCCGCTTGAAGTTAAAGAAAACTATATAATCATTATCTTATCCATATTATCATCTGCAAGAAACCAAAATGATATCTACAGACTGCTTACCCACGGGACAGTAAATAGCATCATAGAAAAGCCTCTTACCAGGGACAAACTATTTTCGTTTCTTCAACAAGTAAAACCAACTATTTAAAAAATCGTATCAGGAAAGCAGCTTTTGTCTTAGCAGAAACTCGAATTGATCATTAGACATCGCGAGCTTTTCATTCATGTCCTCTAACTCGGCCTTTTCAAGATATTTTCTATAAGCTCTGTTAATGGTTAAATCCAATTCTTCCTCTTTCCAGGGTTTGGTCACATAATGAAAAATCTTCCCTTTATTAACTGCGTCAATTACTGCAGTCATATCTGCGTAACCAGTTAGAAGAATTCTTATGGGGTCAGGATAGTTTACTAACACCTTTTCCAAAAATTCAACACCTGTCATTTCAGGCATGCGCTGATCAGAAATAATAATATGAACCTGCCTGGCGGCCAATATTTTAAGAGCCTCATCGCCGCTAAGCGCTGTAAACACTTTATATTTTAACCGGAATGTAGCTTTAAACGAAAATAAATTATTCTCCTCGTCGTCTACGTA